>JBCCUO010000371.1:0-4896 GCA_039196805.1 Planctomycetota bacterium
ATCGCGACCGGTCAAGCCGCGTCCGACGAACTGGAGGGTCTTCTTCACGGATACGCCGAACCGGACAGGCACACGCCAATCACGCTCGACTGCCTGATGACGCAGACCGGTCATCTCGGTGCCGCGTCCGGCCTGGCCGCTCTGATCAAATCCAGTTTGGAACTGCATACGCTCGCGACCCCGGCCGTGTATGGGTTGAGCCATCCTGCGGCGGTCATTGAATCCAACCCGCTTTTTTCGGTTTCGACCGAGCCGTCCGCCCTCAAGCCCACCAATGAGGACGGCCGCTTGTTGACGGCGGTCAACAACGCGGACCGTCAGATCGCCTATCACATTCTTCTTGAGCGAGAAAGCAAAGTGCGCGCTCCCAACGACCACGCCAAATCGTCGTCCTCCACCAGTTCCTACGACCAGCACACCGTCGATGGTGTCCCATTGATCGACGCAACGCGACGTCGACGGGATGCGATGCGTGATCGAGCAACGCAAGCGACAGCGCAGCTGCAAGGTCAATCCGCCCACGATGCGTCTTCAGTGGATGAAACTCACGAAATCTCGACGGCCAAAACGGACTCGGCTCCATCGCTTGTGTCGAAGACCACTTCCATGACCAAGGCGGTCATTGAACCCGTCGCACGTGAGCTTTCCGCCACTCAATTGGAAGCGTTCTTGATCGGGTTTATCGTTGAACAGACCGGCTACCCCGCGGAATTCGTCGAGATGGGTGCGGACCTGGAAGCCGATCTTGGGATCGATTCGATCAAGAAGGCGCAGATGTTTGGGGAACTGGGCGAGCAGTTCTCGATCACGCCGGACGAGAATCTGACGCTAGACGACTTTCCCACCCTTCAGCACGTGCTGGACTACCTTGCTCCCTTCGTGGGACCGACCAAACCTCAGACGTCGCGCATCGCGGGTGAGGCCGAGAAGGTCGGTGCAGCGCCGCCACGACTGGCAAGTCCGTTGCCCGAACCATTGGTGGCCGCGAAGAAAGCTGGGAAGGAGCGCGCTGTGACCGATTCTTCAAGAAAGCAAAACGGACAAGTCGAGCGGCAGATCGAACAGGAGTTTCTCGAGTTCTTCAGCGAACAAACGGGATACCCAGTCGACTTCGTCGAGATGGACGCGAAGCTGGACGGTGATCTTGCGATCGACGCGCCGAGGAAGAAGCAACTGCTGGAAGAACTGAGTCGAGCGTTTGCGATTCCGAAGCCTGAGCGGACGAACGATCAATCCTTGGCGACCGTTGGGGACTTATTGGAATGGGTTCGATCCGAAGCCGCAGCCCTCCCCGCTCGTTCTTCGAGCCCCTCCCCGAGGGAAGATAACGAAGATCCCAAGACAGTCTCTCAGTCCAATGACCGGCAGAACGCATTGATTCCGGAGTTCAAGCGTCTGACGCGGACGATGGACTTGCTGGCGATGGCCGGACTTTCGAGTCCCTATTTCGCCGAACACGAGACCGTCACACGGGACACGACGCAGATCGACGGCAAGGAGGTGATCACGTTCTGCAGCTCGAATTACCTTGGCATGTCAGGCGACCCTCGCGTCAATGCGGCCGCACAGGACGCGATCGAAAGGCTGGGCACCAGTGTTTCGGCAAGTCGACTGATTGCGGGCAAGCCGCTTCATCGTCAACTCGAAGACGAACTCGCGCGTTTTCTGGGTGCCGAGGCGACCATCGTCTTTTCGTCCGGATACGCGGCGAACGAGTCGACGATCGGACACCTGTTTGGACCCGGCGATCTAATCATCCATGACTCGTTGGCTCACAACTGCATCATCCAGGGGGCGATTCTTTCTGGAGCACACCGTCTCAATTTCCCACACAACGACTTTGACGCCCTCGATCAGCAACTGGAAAGGGTGCGGGGCAAGTACCGCCGAACGTTGATCGCAATTGAAGGTGTGTACAGCATGGATGGCGACCATTGCGACTTGCCAACCGCGATCGAGATCAAGCATCGCCACGATGCGTTTCTGCTCGTTGACGATGCTCATGCGATCGGCACGATGGGAGCGACGGGGCGGGGGAGTCCCGAGTTCTTCAACGTCGATCCAGCAGAAATCGACCTATGGGTCGGAACACTGAGCAAGGCCCTGGGCAGTGGCGGCGGCTTTGTCGCCGGCAGTCGTGATCTGATTAGCTACCTTAAGCACAGTGCTCCAGGATTCATCTACACAGTCGCGCTATCGCCTGCGTGCGCGGGCGCCGCGCTGGCATCATTGGAACTGGTACGGCAGGAACCGCAGCGGATCACTAAGCTTCAGAACAACGCAGCCTTGCTCCTAGATCTCGCCAAACAGCGGGGGCTCGATGTTGGCCCCGCTGCAAGAACGCCGATCGTGCCCGTCATGGTTGGGAACTCACACACGGCTCTCTTGCTCTCTCGACGTCTACTCGATCGCGGCATCGACATTCAGCCCATCGTTCACCCAGCGGTTGAAAACGATGCGGCAAGGTTGCGGTTCATGGTCACGGCGAAGCACACCGAGGATCAAATCCGCACGACGATTGATGCGTTGGCCGACGACCTGAAAGCGGTGCAATCTGAAAGCGTGCCGATCGACGAGTGGAAAGCTGTACTGAGCGGCAAGAAGTCGCTACCCGATACCACCGCAAACGGTCAGCCCGCCAACTCGGCCGACGAAGAGTCAGCTGCTAAAAAGTCCGCCGACATAGCGGATCAGCCGTCAGGTTCCATGAAGACGGTTCCATCCGTTGCACCGAACAACACGCCATCACCTGCCAAGAGCCCCACATCTTCACCGGCTGACTTGTCGCGGGTCGAACTTCGCGTCGTCAGTGGGGAGTTAATCGATCCCAGCCAGGAGTGCCATTGGACGAAAAAGGACTTGAGGGAGTACCTGATCAACTTCATCGTCGAGCAAACGGGCTATCCGCCCGAGTTCGTCGAGATGGACGCCGATCTGGAAGCGGACCTCGGCATCGACTCGATCAAGAAGGCTCAGCTCTTTGGCGAGCTTGGCCAGCATTTCGAGATCACTCCCGATGAAACCTTGACGCTGGACGATTTCCCGTCGCTTCAGGAAGTTTTTGACTACATCGGTGAACAAACGGGAATCGACTCGTGATCTGTGACTCCGAGTCCATTGCCAAAGCTAGGAACCAACTCGAAGAGTTGCCGATTGACGACACCGTCCGGTGCGTTGTTTGCCCCAGAGCGCTGCCGGCTTCGTGGCCGGCCAAACTCGAGGATTGGTTGACGCCGCGAGAGTTGGAAGAGCTCAGTTCCTTTCGTCATCCCTCCCGACGCGACAATTGGATCGGTGGCCGATGGTGTGCCAAGCGATTGCTGTCGAGTCACTACGGGGACAGAACGACGAGTCTACATCAGTGGCAAATCCTCTCGCGCGGGTCGAATCATCGCGGTGTCTATCCAGTGGTTTTCCGCGATGGGATGGTTCAGCAACTGCACTTATCAATTTCCCACTCAGACCGCGTCACCGCCGCAGCCGTCTCCGGCAATGACGAAGGCAAGGTCGGTCTGGATGTCGTCGACAAAGGCGAGTTGCCAGAGAGCTTCGCCGCAAGTTGGTTTTCAAAGGGCGAACGAAACGTGTTGCTTGCTTCGGGATGGTCGTATGCCGCCGGGTGGGCGGCAAAGGAGGCGGTCTATAAGGCTTGCAATGAGGGTGAGTCGTTCCAGCCACGTGGGGTCCAACTAACTCATGCGGATGACCATGGTTGTTCGGTCCGCTACCAGTCAACGCAGGTGGCGGACGTCCACCTGACGTGCTTTGACAAAGCTGTGATTGCGATTGCGCGTCGCATCGAATGGGAATCGCGCAGCCTATCGCAGGCCAATAGAGAAGAAGAGAGAATGCAGCATGATTGATTTGCAAGGCAAGGTCGCATTGGTGACCGGAAGCAGCCGCGGAATCGGGCGATCGGTTGCAATCACGCTGGCTCACGCGGGCTGCGACGTGATCGTCAACTTCGTGACCGCACAGGTCGAGGCGATATCGGTAGCCAAAGAGATCAGAGACTTGGGGCGTCGCTGCTGGATGGTCCGCGCGGACGTTAGCGAAGAAGAGGACGTCCAGTCGATGCTCGAGTTCGTGACCAACGAGATCGGACAGCTCGACATCCTGGTCAGCAATGCTGCAACCGGTGGATTCCGACCGCTGATGGATTCGAACCCTCGGCACTTTGCGGCGGCGATGAATACGAATGTGCTCGCCCTGATCCATTTGGTCAAAGCGGCGGCTCCGCTGCTTGAGAAAGCAACAGATCGCGGGAAAGTTGTCGCGTTATCGAGTCACGGATCCCACATGGCGCTCCCCATGTACGGATTGATCGGAGGTTCCAAAGCGGCGTTGGAAAGTATCGCAAGACATCTGGCTTTGGAGCTGGGAGATCGGCGCATCAATGTCAACGTCGTCAAGGCTGGCTTGGTCGAAACCGATTCGACACGAAGGATCCCAGGGGCGAAGAGGATATTCGCGGCGCGAACGGCGAAAACGATGATGGGACAGCGTCAGCTAGAGTCGTCGGATGTCGCCAACGTGGTCGCGTTTCTTTCCAGCCCTTTGAGTGACCTGGTGCAAGCGGAAACGATCACTGTCGACGGCGGAGCTGCGGCGCACGTCTAATCAGAAACTTGCATTCGGCGGCATCATGACCACTTGTAGCGAACATCGCTTTGCCGACACGCCCTTGGCCATCATCGGCATGGCGTGTCGCTTGCCAGGTGCAAACGATCTGCATGAATATTGGTCGTTGATGATCGAAGGTCGAAGCGCGATCGTCGAACTGCCACTGTCTCGGCTAGATCGGGAACGCTACTACGACCGCGAGATCGGAAAGGTCGGCAAGACCTACTCAACAATCGGCGGCATCGTCCCGGAACGACACTCGCCCGCAGGGTC
>JBCCUO010000372.1:0-4892 GCA_039196805.1 Planctomycetota bacterium
CTGCCCTGGATCTGCTCACCCAGGCTGGCCAAGGAAACGGTCTTGCACTCCAGCGACAACAGGTGCTTGATTCGATCCAGCAACGCTGGCAGTCCGCCCGCATTGTAAAAGTCTTCCATCAGGAACCGCCCTGAAGGACGAAGGTCGCCGATCACGGGAACTTGGCGGGACAATTCGTCGAATCGTGAAAGCCCAAGCTTGACCCCCAACCGTCCCGCGATCGCGATCAAGTGAACAATCGCATTCGTGCTGCCGCCGATCGCCAAAGCCGTGGTCAAACCGTTTTCGATGGAAGCTTGACTCAGTAGGCGGGACGGTTTGGCATCGGACCACGCCAATTCAACCGCCTGGCGCCCGGTGCGGACGGCCAGTCGCGAGTGCTCGGCGATGACGGCGGGAATGGCCGCTGCGCCGGGCAACGTCATGCCCATCGCCTCGGTCACGCAGGCCATCGTGCTGGCTGTTCCCATCGTCATGCAAGTGCCCGCCGATCGAGCGATGCAATCCTCGATGCACTTCCAATCCTTGTCGCACAAATTGCCTGCTAGTCGCTCGTACCAGTACTTCCACGAGTCGCTACCGCTGCCAAGCGTGACGTCCTTCCAGCGAGCCTTGAGCATCGGACCGGCGGGAAGAAAAATCGACGGAATGTCAGCGCTGATCGCCCCCATCAGCATCGCGGGCACCGTCTTGTCGCAGCCGCCCATCAGGACCGCCGCGTCGATGGGGTGACACCGCAAAACCTCCTCGACCTCCATTGCCAACAGGTTGCGATACAGCATCGTCGTGGGCTTCATCAGCATCTCGCCCAGCGACATCACCGGCACCTCCACCGGGAACCCGCCGGCTTGCAAGATCCCTCGCCGCACTTCATCGGCTCGGTTCTTGAAGTGGGAATGGCAGGTATTCAGGTCGCTCCACGTGTTCAGGATCCCGACCACCGGTCGACCGTCGTAGTCGACGTCATCGATGCCCATCCCTTTCAATCGTGACCGATGGCCAAACGACCTCAAATCGTCCGGAGCAAACCAGCGATGGGATCTCAGCCGCGAGGGATCATGCTGCGAATCGTCTTGAGCATCAGGCATTGCGGGCGAGTGACTCCTCATGTGCGGTCCACCATGATGGCATCGAATAGGCGGCGATTGCTTTCTCGGGCTTCGCGGCAACGCTGCAAGATCACCTCACTGCTGGCCTCTCCCATCAAATACGCAAGATTCGTCAGGGACGAAGGGTCGGTGGGTAACTCGTGTCTCGATTCGGCATTCATCAGTCTTAACGAAGACTCCACGCGTCTCAGGATGCGGTAGTTGGTCACCAAAGCGGTCGCTTGGTTGTGTGCAATTTGCCCCGCGTCGGCCAAGGCCGGCAAGGCATCGATCGTGCGTGTGGACAACTGCAGTCCACAGTCGGGAGGAGCTTGAAGCATCAGAGTTTCCGCGATCAATTCCACGTCCAGGGTGCCGCCCCTGCCCCGTTTCAAATTCTGTGGTGAGGCGGTCTCTTCGCTCTGCTTTCGTAGCTGGCGAATTTCGCTTGCGACGCGGCGGTGTGGTTGGCATTCGCGAATCAAGTTCGAAAACTCTCGATCCAACTTTCGTCTCAGCGGCCGAGATCCGCTGACCACCCGTGCCTTGCAAAGCGCCAGTTGCTGACGAAGGGGAGCGAGTCCCTGTCGAAAATTCTTGACGAACGAATCCGCCAACACGGCAAACGTCGAATCGTCATTCGAACGGCGAAGGCCGCTGTCCAGTTCGTACAAACGCCCCAGCTCACCGGGCCGTGATTCTTCACCGCTGCCGTTGATGAATTGACTGACGTTGCGTGCTAGTTGGTTGAAAAAGTCACGATTGCTGACGGTACTCCTTGGCCCCCCAACACGACGCTTCGTTTGACCGTCAGCGGTGTACAAGAACGTCACGTCCAAGTCGCTGTGATAGTTCGGTTCCTGGCCACCAAACTTGCCCAGCGCCACCGCGATCAGTTCAGCCGGCTGGCCCGCCGGGTCAATCGGATCTCCCAGCTGCGACGCCAACTTCTCTTGCTCCACCTCGATGACGCGTCGCAAGCACGCTTCCGCGGTATCACTGAGCGCCAAGTGGGTCTGGTCAATCGCTTCCTTGCCCAGCAACTCCCGGACACCAATGTTCAAATGCGCCGAGTTCTTGAAGCTGTGAAGGATCATCCCCAGGTCCGCCGCGCCGCGACAGAGCTCGATCGACTGGGCATCCAAGCGATCTCCCGAGGGCAATCGGTTCATGACTAGCGAGTCGATCAACTCATCGATCATGCCTGGATTGTTGGTCAAGATGCCGGCCAGGTAAGGTGCGACCGCGCACATTCGGACCATCAACTGCATCGTCGGATGGTTGACTTGCAGCAACTCCCACAGCATCGCCTTGGCACCGAGCGAATCGGTCACGTCCACCAATAGTTTGAGTGTTCGAGGCGGATCAGGCGTTCGTGAGATCTCCTCCAACAATCGCGGAGCCAGCGAGGCAAAGAAATGTCGGCAACGACGATCCGACAAGAACGGCACTCTCTCACGACTGAGAGCCGAAAGTTGTCCCATGGCGAGGTGCGGATCGGGTAACGAATACCTTGCCAGTGTTTCCGAGACGACCTTGGGATCCGGATCCGGGTCCAGCAACAATTCGGTTTCGATCGCGATCTCGGATCCATCGATCGGCGCATCCATCATCAGATGGTTGATGATGCGGCGATTGACCGACAATGTCTCGGTTAGCAACGTTTGAAATCGTGCAGGGTCACCGTCCTGGCCATCCTTGTCTCGAATGCCCAGATGGGAAGCCAGCCGCGACCTCAACGCCAAGTCCTTGGGGATCGGGCCAGTCTCTCGCTGAAACATCAGTTCGCTCTGATGCTGCAACCGACACAGCTTGGCATAGTTGTCCGCCAACAATGTGGCTTCCTGGTGCGTGACGCATCCGGCTTGTTCCAAAGCGATGATCGCATCATGCGTGTTGGTGCCTCGAACCGTAGGCAGTTCCCCTCCATGAAGTAACTGCAGAAACTGCACGGTGCGTTCGACATCGATCCGACCGCCAGGGTCCCGATCGACATCGTCATCAAAATGATTGTCCTCGGCGCGGCGTTCCAGCTTTCGAAGCATCGCAGCGATGTCGGCCAAGTCGGTCCGCCGAAGGAAATGCCGAAACACCCAGGGCCGCAGATAGCGCACCAGCGCCTCACTGATCGTGGTCGCTCCGGCAACGCCGCGGACTTTCACGAAGTGCATCCTGCTGAGTGTTGCCCCGATCGCTTCGCATTGCCGAACCGCTTCCGACAAACAGGTGATAACTCCCTCGGAGTCGACGCGACTGCCCGAGGCGATCGTGGGGATCGCGTTGCGGAACTGCAGGGCGAAAGGGTCCTCGGGATCGCCGTTGATCAAGTCGATCGTCATGCGACCGACCGCTCGGCAATATTGCACCTCCGCTTCATTCTTGGGATCGATCGAGTCGGTCACGATCAAGCCGTCCAAGCGAGGACAATAGGTCAATTCCTCGCCCCCCAAGCGTCCCAGTCCGACAATCGCAAACTGAGGCGTCGAGCCATCGACCCGTGCCGGCGGCGGTGACGCGTGCGAGACCTCCCGAATGGCGAACGACAGGGCAGCCTCCAAGATGGCGTCGCAGACAAACGCCATCTGCCGTCCCGCTTGCTCGGGAGCCAAGTTGCGAACGAACTCCCCATACGCAATGCGAAGCGCTTCGCGACGACCGAAATGAGCCAGCGCCGTATGGGCTCGTTCCACCGACTTAAGTTGCTGTAGCTCGTCGACCAACTCGTCGACCAAGTATCGCCGGGCCACCGGCTGACCATCGCTGGCCCGAAGCAGGTCAAATGCTTCGGTATCGTCGATCAATTGCCTGGCCAACGCGTCTCCGGTCACCAGAATGCGAAGCAGCGCCGGAAGCGCCGTCTCATCGCGTTCAAACAAAGCCAGCAATGACGTCGCACTTCGACTGGCCGAGACGAACGCGGCAAGACGCGCAACGGCCAAGTCGACGTCATCGAATGACGGCAACACTTGCCGCAATTGGTGCCCGAGGGCTGACACCAGATCGGGGGATGCGCCGCACTGCCGAAGCTGTTGAAGGTAACTGTGACTGCTCTGGGCGTCGTCAAAGAGTGAGTCGGGAATCCATTCCGCAGCAGTCGAGTCCGGAGCGGTCACGTCAGACTGATTGCCATCCGATCGGTTCGGGTCCGGGCTCAATTCGGCATCCATTACACACGAGGCGGTTTCGAGCGTTCGTCCGCAGGGACGACAAGGCGACACAAGTGGTTTTGATGGAACCGGATCGCCCGCCGCTCGTCAAAGTCTAAATCCCCATCGCAAACTCGTGTAGGACGTTGGACTTTCACGCAGCCCTGAATTGTTGACCTACGGTTGAGCAGCGAAAGGACTTCGCCTCCTTATCTGACTTTTCTGGCACATCGCACCGACGCCCCACCCGTTGCCCCATGGCAACGACCGTGTTGACGATTTTCAACGTGCCTGCAGATCTGTGAGTCGAAACGCTTCGTCGGCTTTTCTTCTAAATCCTTATCTGCAAACAGGTTGCCATGATTTTCATGCTTCCCGAGGTGTCTTCGGGCACTCCGGCTGCTTGGCTGTTCCCCCACCTAACCGACGAGTCCGACCAGGGTGCCGAGGAGAACAGAATGGGAAAGAAAGTCATCAACCGAAGTCTTCAGGACGACGCCTTTGACGCCGAGGACGCTGTCTCACGGCGTTCCCGGACCATGGGGCAAGAATTTGCCGACGCGGTTGCGGAGGAATCCGAGCTGGCTTTGCTCGGCGACGACGAACACCGTCGTGATGAATTTCCCACCGATCCCACCGAAGACCCCGTCCGCATGTA
>JBCCUO010000373.1:0-4885 GCA_039196805.1 Planctomycetota bacterium
AACGTATCCAATTTTGGTCAGCGGCAGTGAACACTACCGCGGGTACAAAGCTCGCGCAAATCGAACCAATCCGGTGCAACTATTCAATTGGTTCGGATACGAGTCGCAGATTGGGGTCGACGGTCGCACGACCACCTCGGAACCCCGCGGGCACCTGTCGACGATCAGCGGAAACCTGCTGATCTACACCAAACCGGATGAACTGATTGCGATCGATCTGTACCAAATGCGACAGAACACCGGCGATTCGATCTTGTGGCGATACGCCACGTCCTCGGGTAGTAGTCCCCAAGTTCGTCGCAAATCCAGCCGAAACGGCGTGGGCGCAAATGTCTATCGATGCCGAATGGCATCCAGTTCCGCCGGCGACTGGCGCGAGATGCGGGTCGGACCGGTGATGGGCGACCGCATGTTCCTTCTGCAGGGAAGCGAACTGGTCTGTTTGGACACCGTGACAGGCCAACCGCTCTGGCGGCACTCGGACGTTCCATCTGCGGGTGGGATCGTCTGCCGTGATGGCAAAGTCGCGATTGCTTCGTACTTGAAGTCATCGGTCACGATCTACAACGCATATGACGGTCAGCTACTGGATTCGCGACCGTGGACGCATGGCGAAATCTGGTCGTCGAATCATCGCCACGTGCTGGCCGTCGTTGATGCCGGTAACACGTCATCGCGTTCGTCATCGATTGTCTCTCTGGTCGATCCGATCTCGGGTGACATCGTGCTGTCACGTCAGATGGCCGGCAAACGGCAAGGCACACGAAGCGAAGTCTCGGGATACGGTGCGTTGGCCGACGAGCGGTACGTGGTGTTGCTTGAGTCCAGCGGCAAGCTCACGGTCTGGGATGCTCTTGCTGGCAAGGTCCTTTGTGAGACCGAAGTGGATGGCTACGACGACCTGAGTGGTGTCATCGCCATGCAAGTCAACGGGCATATCATGGCGATGCCGATTCGCCAGTCGACGTCATTGAAACTGGGCGACGAGAACGTCACGCCTTACTTTGAAAGCAGCCACGCTCATCGTCGCGTGAGCGGAATTCATGCCATTCGACTCGCCGATGGCGAGGTGGCTTGGTCCAAGGACTTTGATTCGTCTTGGGGCATCACGGTCCACCAACCGTACAGCACACCCATTTTGTTCTTGGCACGGATGTGGCGGCGGGTGACTCCTTCCAACCTGAACTCCGGGCAAGGGAAGGAACTGGACCTGCTGGCTTTGGATGTTCGTGACGGCGCGCTGATCGATCAGCTGGAGGGGAAACAAGTCAAATGGTCGCCCAGCGAGCTTGGCACCCGCGTCTACCTGCAACCGGGACGCGGCAAAATTCACTGCGAGATCGGGCTGGAGAAGCTGGAATACAACTTCAAGCCGTAGTGGCTCCTCCGGCTCCTCGGTCCATCCTGGCGTTCACTGGACTCCGGCCAAGCGGTGAGCCGTGATGACTTTGTCTTCCTGGCTGCCGTAGAGGAGGACCAATCCGTCGTCCCCCGCGATCAATTGAAATGCGTCCTCAACATCGGCGTCGGTCAAGAGACCTTGCCGTTGGTACATTCGCACTTCCGCCAGGCTTCGCATCAGGTCGTTCTGTGATCCCGAGAAGAGGGAAGCCACACGTTTGAGCGCTTGCTCACGCGTTAGGCTGGGCATCGGAGTCGCGTCGACATACTTGTCCATCATCTCGGAAAGGTTGGCGATCTGGCGTTTGATGTACTTTGCGGGATCAATAGGATTTCCGGCTCGCGCTCGACGTTCCACTTCCACGTTGTCGCAGGGCTTGGAGACGACCACTGAACGCCCCGACGCAACGTGGATCAGACGACAACGCGACTTGTTCTGAACGAAGTCTTCGCCGAAGGGAGAAGCTCCCACGTCAAAATGCAACAACCAATCCAAGCCCGCTTTCTTGGCGGCGACCAAAGTGTTGGTGCTTGAGTCTTCGCCCAGATAGATAATGCCGGGCGCCCACATCGCAAGATCAGTGTCACCGGGGTCGAAGTCGACCGTCGTTGGAGCTGCGGGCGCGGTGGCCGGACTTCGGAATCCACCACGGTTGGCGGGAGGTTTCGGAGCGGGGGCTTTCATGCTGGTGAATGCCCCTCCCAGATCGCCGGCGCTGCGGCGTCTCGCGACGTCTTCGCGGACCGTGTCGGCCACCAACCCCAAGACTTCAGCCACACGTTCGGCTGCTTCCTCGCTAAGCATCGTTTTCGGCTTGGCTGGCTTCTCATCCGGTACGCGCGTTGATCGCGAACGGCCAGCGGGACCCTCGTCTCCGTAGCCGCCACCATACTCCCCGCCGCCTTCCTCGTCTTCCATGCCGTACTCACCACCTCCGTCGCCGTACCCACCACCTTCGTCGCCATACTCGCCACCACCGTCGCCGTACTCGCCACCGCCCTCGTCCCCGTACTCACCACCGCCACCACCGCGCATTCCGCGAAAGCGACTTGACGACGTTCCAGTGGTTGAACTGGATGCCAGAATCGGATGCAGATCGTTGCCTTCGGCTGATCCGCGAACCATCAGCGAAAGCCCAAAGTTCACGTGCCAAACCGGACGTCTGAGCGACCGAGAGTACTTGGCGGCCGACAACAACTCGCCCGCCTTGTCGGGGTCAAGTGCCATGTGTGCGAAGTAGAGATTCATCGCGACAGGTAGATTGCCGGCCTGGTAGGACGCCTTCGCTTTCTCAAACAGAGAGGGTTTCTTGACTTCCACGCGCTCGCCGGGCGAAAGCAGCGGCATGACGTCATACTTGCTGAGCGCTTCCACGTTGAGGCCGGTCGAGGCCAGCATCTGTGAGAGGGGCGAATTCGAGGCTCCACCGCGACTGCTGCCGCCGTAGCCCCCGTAATCTCCATACTCCTCGTCCTCTCCCATATCCTCGTCGCCGTAGTCGCCATACCCTCCTTCGTCTTCCTCACCTTCATCCCCGGCTTCGTCGCCGTATCCCTGGGCGAACGCGGCAGTGTCCAACGGAGGGCTGATCGTCAGCAGACTGGCAATGCCGACCGGCAAGGCAAGCTGAAAAGCAAGGAACAAGCGGGTTTGCCAGAAGGAATTCGCGTATGTCCGCATGAGAGAGTCCATCCGATCGAGAGGAAATCGGCCAGAAACCGAGAAGCGATGATTTCGATCGTCGTATGATAAACGCATCCATCGCGGCGTGGGGGCCGAAAACGCCCCCTTGAGTGACTGAATCGGGGAACTGTTTGTGGCTCTCGCCTTCGTGGCAGGACACTTCCCGCTGACCGAAGCCGATGAAAGACGTCATCAAAAAGTGGTGGTATTCTCCCAAACGCGGGAACTTTGATCAGTAAATCGGTTCAAAGTCTCGCGCGACTGCATTACCGTGGAGGGGGTGCCACCAGGCCTTCCTCTGTCCCAATTCGCTTCCCCCAGATTAGCCGTCAAATGGCCCGACGCCGGCTTTCGCCACGACGACTGAGGCTGTCGACCCTGATTCGGCGTCCTCGCATCGAAACGCTTGACGATCGGCGGGTATTGGCAGCGCTGACGGGAGTCGTTTTCGATGACGTTGATGGATCGCTTCGCCAGGAAGCAAACGAATCCGGGCTAGCGGGACGACTGGTCTACCTAGACGTCAATCAAAACGCCAAGTTGGACACGTCCGAACCATTCGCCCTGACTGGCGACAGTGGTGCGTTCGAGTTTGACGACGTGGCCGATGGCGACTACTCCGTTCGGCTGTACAACGGAACATCATCCCAACAGCAAACGTTCCCGATCCAAGCAGACGTTCAGCAGTCGACGCCGTTGTCGTCACAGACATCTCAGGTCATCTCCTCAGGCGATGCGGTCTATGCGTTGGTTGACGGTGGAATCGACATCTATCGTGACAACCAGGTCACCCCCGAACGCATCCCCATCACGGCCAACTTGGACAAGATTCAGCCGCTGCCCGGTGGCGAGTTGCTGGTCATTGGCAACGACCAGCAAGGGAATCACGCTTGGCGTATCGATACCAACCAGTCAGCCGCCATTCCGGTGCGGCTGGATCCAAACGATGATTCAACGGGCTGGAATGATGTCGGGCTGAACGCCGCGGGCAATGGGTTTCTGATATCAGATGATGCCTCGGCGTCGGTTCGACACGTTCAGTGGTCAGACGTCGATGCCGAGATTGATTCTCAGGCGGTGGTCTCGAACGCTCCCATCACCGCGTCGACGTCGACCTCAATCGGCGGCACTCGATCGATCCTGGCCTGGCCTGGCGTGGATGGCTTGACGGCAGAGCTTCGCAGCAACGTGACCGGAAGCGTTATCACCGCGGCAGCAACGATTGCGTCAGCGGGCGAAGTGCTGGAATTCGACGATGCGGGTGGCCTGCTGCTGCTGCGAACGCTCAGCGGGGGTCTGTCGATCAACGATGTCGATGGCAACTTCGCGCCGCTTCACGAATTCAGCGATCTGACGGGACCAGCCACCCTGTTGGATGGTCAGGATTTGCTACTGAGCTTTGCGGCGGAGGACGGGTTGCTCAAGTTGGTTGACCTACGAAGTGGTGATCTGCTGGCCAATCTACCTGTCGACTTCTCGTCGGTCGGCGAAGTCCAACAGTTGGTTAGCCAAAGCCTGGACTCCGTCTTGGTATTGGGAACCACCGGTTTCATGCAAGTGGCCCTCAATGCACCCGGTTCCCACGAAGTGAGAGTCGCGGGAGACCAGGAGGTCCAACAACTGTCGTTCGGCCTGCAAGTCAATGGTCCGAACGCTGCGCCGGCCTATTCATTGGCACCTCGCTTCACGCTTCAAGAAGACCAGGTGCTGTCCCGCGCGGCGCCCGCTGGACTGCAGGGCTCCAGTGACAGCGATGGTGACCAATACGTGCTGTTGCAAATGACCGACGCCGGACATGGC
>JBCCUO010000374.1:0-4882 GCA_039196805.1 Planctomycetota bacterium
ACAAAATTCTGTTGAAAGATGAAGATTCGTTTCGGCCCCAATCGAGTTTGATTACCGCGGAATCTAAGTGCTTTTTCTGAAGCGTCTCTTGCTGGGTAAACTCGTTGCATCCGCGCGCTGACGAGCGAGCAGCGCATTGGAACCACCACACCAAAATGCGTTCTCGTTTCTGCTTCCTTCCGCTCAACGAACCTA
Source organism: Planctomycetota bacterium (assembly GCA_039196805.1). Lineage (GTDB taxonomy): Bacteria > Planctomycetota > Planctomycetia > Pirellulales > Pirellulaceae > JBCCUO01. The sequence continues at coordinate 196 of JBCCUO010000374.1, forward strand.
GTGATGGCGCGGCGACCGAATGGCCCGATTCATCTACCTTTCTACTTGAGGAACGGGTTGGCCCTCACGTTATCGGTGTTTCCGTCTGGAGCGACCGGGAAGACGTCGTTGGATTCGCGTCGCAACTCAGTCCGTCGTTGACGCACCGGCGTGATCGGTTCCGACGGTGACGCGGTATCGGACGTGGGTGTGTAGGACGAGTTTGCTGGTTGCGCTTCGACGTCGATGGTCGGCATGTCCAGCAAGTTCAGCTTCAGTTCCAGCAAGCTGGTGTCGCCGTCGGTTAGCCGGATCGCTTCCTTCACATCCTTGATTGCTGCAAGTCGGTCATCCAAGTGCTTCCAACAGTCCGCCCGGACGCTGTACAGCTCAGGGTTGGTTGGTTCCGCTTCAATCTTCTTGGTCAATTCGTAGGCCGCGCGGAGTAGTTCGTTGTTAGCTTGCTCAGTTTGACCGGATGCTTTTAGAAATCCGCCGCGAACGACCTTGGCTTGATAGGAGTTGGGCGCCTGTGCGATCGCTTCATCTATCTTTTTCAGTGCTGCCGGATAGTCGTTTTCCATGGCGGCCGACTGAGCCTCCATGATCAGTAAGCTGGTTTTCATGTCGCTCATCGCGTCATCCACCGCGTCCATGCCCCAGCTCATTTCGCTGATGCTGCTGGTGTCCAGGCCATTGATCTCTTGCAGATCCTCCAGGTCAAACGCACCGTTTGCGGAAGCCATCTTTTGAATCTGAGGCACCAATTGCGGGTCGGCCACGCTCAATCCGAAACAGGTTCCCAACGAAACCAGGGCGATCAAGACAACCGACCAGCTGAACTTTCGGAGGCCGCCGGAATGAGAGGCAAACAGGGCGTACATGTTTCCACCCATGGCCCAAGTCAGCAACGTGAACAGAATCCAAAACGCCTTCGCACCGCCCGATAGCGCGTTCGACATCAAGCACTCGATCATGGCGATCAAGGGATTCAGCACGCAGAGGAACAGGATGGCGCAGACAAATATGGCTGCGGCGATCATCAAGGCGGTGACCATGGGATTTTCTTCGTCCAGAGAGCGAGTCGCGTAGGCATACCAGTGTTTTTCCGTCGGCGCGCAGACCGACGCGCAACCCTACGCCGCATGAATTCGGCAAACGATGCGGCCTGCTCTAGGAACGCCGCGGATCCGCGCCAGATCAGCAGACTGTGCGGGCTGTGCGGGAGAAATCGAAGACGAGGCGGCGAATTGCCCGAAGCCACCCCAGCCCGAAACGTCAGCAAAGGATGTCACCATCACTGCCGATGGCAGGTCGATGTCGCAGATCCCTCGCTCACGCGCTGGAGCGTCGGGTTGGGAATCAGCCGCCGCGAGACGACGCCACTCGGCGACGGCGTCTTATGTTTGGTCCGTCTCTGCTTCTTCCGGTGGGACTCGGACGACGGCGATCAGTTCATCGCCTTCGTCGACGCTCATGATGCGAACGCCTTGCGTGTTGCGCCCGATCACGCTGATGTCACCGGCGGAGACTCGCTGGATCTTCCCCTTGGCAGTCATCAGGAAGATCTCGTCATCGTCTTTCACGCGGGCGATCCCGATCACGTCCCCGTTTCGCTCGCTGGTGCGGATGTCACGGAGCCCCTTCCCGCCACGCTTTTGCGTCCGGTAGCGGGCGGATGACGAACCCGTGTCTTCATCGCTGGTGTCGTCGGCGGAATCGCCGTTGGAGGCGTTGGGACCAAACGGCGTCCGCTTGCCATAGCCATTGGAACAAAGCGTTAACAGCGTCGCGTCGGGGTCCGCCACGACCATGCCGACGACGCGGTCGTCGCCAACCAACGAGACGCCTTTGACACCAGAGGTGTTGCGACCCATCGGCCGCGAATCCGATTCTTGGAAGCGGATGGCCATGCCGCTGGCGGTCACCAGAATGACTTCGTCGCCAGGACCGACGACCGCGGCATCGACCAGTTCGTCCTCGTCTCGCAGCTTAATGGCGATGATGCCACCACGCTTGGGGCGACTGTACTGCTCCAGCGGTGTCTTTTTGACCAGCCCGGCCTGGGTTGCCATGATCACGTAGTAACCCGGCTGATTGAAATCGCGGATCGCCAAGCACTCGGCGATCTTTTCGTCCTCGGCCAAATCCAGCAGGTTCACGATCGCACGCCCCTTGGCGTCGCGGGCCAGCTGGGGCAAGTCATAGACCTTCTGCCAGCGGACTTTGCCGGTCGTGGTCAAGAACAGCAGATAAGCGTGCGTGCTGGCAACGAACAGATGCTCGATCGGATCTTCATCATCTGACTTGGCGCCCTTGAGTCCTTTGCCGCCGCGACGCTGCGTGTTGTAGACGCTAGTGGGCGTTCGCTTGATGTAGCCCTGGTGGCTGATCGAGACAACCATCGTCTCTTCGGTGATCAGATCCTCAAGGTCAATGTTGCCGAGTTCCTCGTCGCTGATCTCAGTTCGACGAGCATCCCCGAAGCGACGCTTCATCTCCTCCAGGTCGTCCTTGATGATCTGGTTGATCTTTTCCGGGTCAGCCAGGATCTCCAGGTACCCGTTGATTTCCTCGAGTAGCTCGGCGTGTTCGCTGGCCAGCTTCTCCTGCTCCAGGTTAACGAGTTGTCCCAACCGCATGCGGAGGATCTCGTCGGTCTGAACGCTGGTCAGCGTGTAGGTGTCCGCTTCACCCCGCTCGACCACGAACTGGGCGAAGCCGTCATCGCCCAGGGCTCGCTTCATCATCGCTGCCGGGCACTCGATTCCCATCAACCGTTGCTTAGCCTCGGGTTGCGTGCGACTGGTGCGGATGGCGTTGATGATTTGGTCGATATCGGCCAACGCCAACAGCTGGCCTTCGACGGTGTGCTTGCGGCGACGTGCTTTTGCCAGCAAGAACTGGGTGCGGCGACGAATAACATTGACGCGGTGACGAATGAACTCCGTCAGCATTTCCTTGAGCGTCAACTCACGTGGCTTGCCGTCCACCAATGCCAGGAAGATCAGCGAGAACGTGTCTTGCAACGGTGAGAACTGATAGAGCTGGTTCAGGATCACATCCGGATCTTCGCCACGCTTCAGTTCGATCACCAACCGAACCGGTTCCTTCAAGTCGCTCTCGTCGCGAATCCCCGAAATGCCCTTGATGCGGTCGGTGTTCACCAACGCCGCGATCTTTTCAACGATTCGGTCGCGGTATTGCTGATACGGGATTTCGGTAACGACGATTCGCGACCGGTTGCCCTTCATCTCCTCGATTCGGCAGCGTGCTCGCACCACCATGGTGCTACGACCGGTCTTGTATCCCCGTCGAATCCCTGCGCGTCCGCAAATCACGCCGCCGGTCGGAAAGTCTGGGCCGGGAATGATTTGGCACAGCTCGTCGATCGATGTCTCCGGTTCATCGATCAGTTTGATGACCGCGTCACAAACCTCCGTCGGGTTATGAGGCGGAATGCTGGTCGCCATCCCAACAGCGATGCCTCCCGAGCCGTTGATCAGCAAATTGGGAAACTTGCTGGGCAGAACGGTCGGTTCGGTGCGTGCTTCGTCGTACGTGGGGATGAAGTCAACCGTGTCCAGTTTCAAATCGTCCAGCATCGCCGCGGCAACGCTGCTGAGCCGAGCTTCGGTGTACCGCATGGCGGCCGGCGGAAGCCCAGCGATGCTTCCAAAGTTCCCCTGCTTGTCGATCAGCAGAGCGCGCATGTTCCATTCCTGGGCCAACCGGACCAGGGTCGGATAGATGACGCTTTCGCCGTGTGGGTGATAGTTGCCAGACGTGTCACCGGAGATTTTGGCGCATTTGACGCGTTTGCTGCCGGGCCCCAGGTTCAAGTCGTTCATCGCGACCAGAATGCGTCGCTGGCTAGGTTTCAGGCCGTCACGAACGTCGGGCAGAGCGCGGCTGACAATCACGCTCATCGCGTACGTCAGATAGCTATCACGCAGCTCATCCTCGATCGGCAGATCAACCATGCGGAGTGCCCCGTGGCCTCCGTCGCCGCCCTGATCTTCGGAACCATCGTTTGCGGCACCATTGTCGTCCGACCCGTTATCGTCCGACCCGTTGTTGCCGGCCCCATCGCCCTGTGGCTCGTTGTTTTCCGGGTTGTTGCCCTCTTCGTCACCACCATCGGTGGTCTGGTCGTCTTCGGCCAACGTCGTTTCCTAGCAGACAAGAGATCCCAATTCACGCCACGCGGATCGCGGCGGAGCGAAGCCAGCAGTATAACGCTGCTAAATCAAGCTCACAACGGCCTGACGCCATCGGTAGCGGATGTGCAAGCCTTTGACAGCCAAGCACTTGCGGCACGTCAAAATGCTCGCCTCCGATCCCGCTGCTGCAGGCGCGTTCGAACCGATGAATCTGCCCGAGCTTGCCGATTCATGGAAGCTGTTCCTGGGTGATTCTGTGTCCGATGACGACCTGACTGTCGATTCGATCCTGGGCGACGGGGGAGCGATCAGCCGACGCCTTGAGAACTATGAACCGCGTCCCCAGCAACTGGCGATGGCCCGCAAGGTTGCCGAAGCGCTGAGCGAAGGCAAACACCTGATCGCCGAAGCGGGGACCGGTACCGGCAAGAGCTTCGCCTACCTGATTCCAGCGATTCTGCACGCGACCAGCGACCAATCGGAAGCGGTTCCAACGAGCCGCCAGGAGCAGGAGGAAGGTGCCCAGGAGAAACGCAGTCCGCGCG
>JBCCUO010000375.1:0-4881 GCA_039196805.1 Planctomycetota bacterium
GATATCGTGCGAAACCGCTGCGAATCACCCGCTTGCGGATGCGCATTCATGCGAGCCATCGCCACTGCTTGTTCCACGGCATGATCTGCGGACGGGCAAATCAGCAAGACGTCGGGCTGAACTCCATCTGAGAGCCCCGGCATCTGAATCAACGACTCCTGTACCTGACGAGTGGCCGCAAGGTCGTGCAAGACATCCAGTGCGTCGCCAAATCCTTGAGCGGCGACGTCCTGAATCATGGTGAGAGTCTCAGGGTCACCGTGCCCGCGAGGGCCGATTCGCCCAGACATCGCATCGATCGTACGGAGTCCCTGATGGTCACTCCGCAGCATCCCTTTGGGTGGACCGCTGAACGAATCGCGGGAGTTGATCTCGGGTACGTGCGGCGGCGTTTCCGGGGCGGCGAGCTCATCGGAACCGAGTGGCTGGAGTTCGGCTGGGGCGACGCCATCCGTTTGCGGATCGATCACGATCGGTGAATCTCCGTTCCGACGCCTTGTGTCGTGTAGACCTCAAGGAGCAATGAGTGACGCAGACGACCGTCGATGATGTGCACTTTTCCCACACCTCGTCCGAGCGTTTCCAGGCACGCTTCCACCTTTGGGATCATGCCCTCACTGATCACCCCCTGATCGATCAGCTCTCGAGCGTGTTGATCGGTCAGGGTGTGCAAGATCGAATCCGGATCATCCTTGTCGCGGCGAACGCCGTTGACGTCAGAAAGGAAAACCAGCTTCTCGGCGCCCAACGATTGCGCCACCGCCATAGCGGCCGTGTCCGCATTGACATTGAAGTGCTCGCCGCTGGGGCCTTCGCACATCGATGGAATGATCGGAACCTGGTCGGTGTAGGATAGGCCCTCGATGACCTGACGGTCGACGCGATCAACCTGGCCGACAAAGCCAAGGTCTTCGCCGGAGTCCAATGTCAGTTTGTTGCCAAACAACACGTTGGTGGTCTGGAACGAGAGATTCATGGCGCGACCGCCCAGCCGCTCCATCTCTTCGGTCAGGTAAACGTTCACCTCGCCCGCCAAGACCGATTCGACGACGTCCAGCGTTTCCGCATCCGTGTATCGGCGACCGTGAATGAACTTTGGTTCGATTCCCTTTTCAGCCAACGCTCGGTTGATCGCTTTCCCTCCTCCGTGGATCACGACTGGACGCATCCCCACGGTTTCCATGAAGATCACGTCCAACAAAATGTGCCGGAGCGCCTCTTCGTCGTCCAAGACGCTGCCACCCAACTTGATGACGGTGGTCTTGCCGCGAAATCTCCGGATCCATCCCATCGCCTCAATCAGCGTATTCGCTTTCCCGATCGCTTCATCCACGCGCAATTTCCCTTGAAGCGACGATGGATCGTCGCAGGATGTCGGGGTGGCCAAGGGCAAAATCATGGGACTCTCGGCCAAAGTGACATTGAAAAAAGCCCGTCAGTGTAAAAACGGCCCCTCGCAGGGTCAATTGATCCGCAACGACGACAAAACCCAACGAAAACCGATTCGAGGAACGATTGATGACCAAACTCTCGCTGATTGGCGGTGGCCAGATGGGCCGGGCCCTGGTGGGCGGGATGATTTCCGGCGGCATCATCCAGCCAACCGACGTCTGCCTGTTTGATCCCAGCGTGGAGTCTCAGCGATGGTGGACCGATCACCAGCCGGGTGTGACCGTTTGTCCTGACCAGGCATCGGCCGTGGCGGCATCAGAGCAGATCATCCTTGCCGTCAAACCGCATCACATTGTTGGGGTTGCCAAGCAATCAGAGAAATATTGGCAGGGCAAGCTGGTCATCTCGATCGCGGCTGGTGTGACGTTGTCCCGATTGACCGAGTGGATCCAGCACGACCGCGTTGTTCGCGTGATGCCCAATACACCCTGCTTGGTCGGTGCGGGGGCGAGCGGTTACTGCTGCGGCAACGCTGCGACATCGCAAGATCGAAAGCAAGTGCACGCGATGCTCAGTGCCGTCGGATGCGCGGTCCAGGTGGATGAAGACCAACTGCACGCGGTGACCGGCCTGAGCGGCTCCGGGCCGGCGTATGTTTTCATGATGATCGAGGCGTTGGCAGACGGGGGCGTGAAGGCGGGCCTAACGCGCCCGATCGCCATGCAGCTGGCGGCCGCAACGCTCCGCGGTGCGGCATCCATGGTCGAAGAAACCTCACAGCACCCAGGCGCACTCAAGGATGCCGTGGCCAGCCCTGGGGGAACGACCATTGCCGCCATCGGAAGCCTGGAACAGAATGGCCTTCGCGGAGCGTTGATCGAAGCGGTCCAGGTCGCGGCCCAACGATCACGCGATCTTTCCGCAACCTGATCCGTCCACCCACCGTCAAGTCGCCAATCCCGAACGCATTTGAACGCATGGACTCACCGCTGGTCAAAGTTGACGATAAGCACGTTCCGCTCTATCGCATCGTCTGGGTAGCCGATCTGCCCCACTTTTGCGGCGAGGAGGATTGCACGCGTGAAGGCGACTACGAAGTCCGACTGGATGTCGACGACTCGATTTGGACGAACGCTAGAGAGCGCGACGAAGTTGTCGAGGCGTTGACGCAGTGGCTGGCGGATCCGCGCGGCGAAGATGAGTCCGGCGGATCGTTCTGAAGCGTTGCGCGTTCATTTGCCGCAAGGTCTGCAACTGGGTGCAAGCGCACTGCCGCTGATGGTTTGGAACCGACCAACTCGTATCCGTCGCGACGCGCTTGCGAGTTCGTTTGTCGACCTATCGCATCAGGATCGGTGCCGGGGCCGTTGCGATGATGGCCGGCGCCGTGACGACGGGTGCCATCAAACTGCTGGATGGATATAGCTCCGTGGCAGGCTGTGGTCCCTGGCCTTCGCCACGGCCGACACTTCGGGCGGCGATGCGTGACGTGATCGATTCGGTTCCTGCCGCCGTATTGGTTCTTGGCAGCGGCCTGAGGCGGTTGGCGATTTGAGTTTGCGGTGACTGCTGAGCCACCGGCTCCAAGACTTTGACCTGTCTCCTTGCAATCGACATCGTCTGCTGGGGCACGGAAACCGTCTCTGTCTTCGCCACCCATTGGGTCGACGTGGCAGTGCGATCAACCGTGACATTCCGAGCCGTCCATGTGGTTACCGGCCGATGCTTGTACACCCACGTGGGCTGCCGAAAGGGATTGAATCGGCCTTCCAGCTTCGGCTCCCAAACGTGGTAGGTGATCGGTGTGTAGTGAGTCTCGACACTCGGCCGCGTCTCCGTCACCGTCCGTGGTACCAACGTGGTTTGCTCTCGCTGGACCATCCGAGTCTGTACGACCGGTTCCTCGACCGTTTGGTACCGTTCGCGGTACACGATGCCTGTTGCAGGGTCATACTTGTCCTCCGCGATCGCAGGCTGGATACCGGTTACTAAGTTTGCGAGTGACACCCCGGCCGTCCCCGCCAGCACTAATTTGCGAAGCCGGGCGTCTCTGGGGGCTTGGCGTTGATTGGCAAAGGGGGCGCGGTGAGAAAAGATCCGAGTCCACATGACAATCCCTCGTCATCGTTGGATAATTGAGCGTTCCACGAACTCCAAGCGAAGGATCGGCGAGCCGGCTGATCGCATCTGAGAGAAATTGCATGATTGAACCGGAATTGATCGACCTGATGCAGTGCCCGCTAAGCAAAGGCAAGCTGACCCTGGCGCCGGCCGAAATGGTCGCAAAAATCAATGATTTGATCGATTCTGGGGATGCCCGCGATCATCTCGATCAGAGCGTGACAGACCCAATCGAAGGCGGTCTGCTGAGCGAAGAGGCAAGTCTGGTCTACCCCATCCGCGAAGGGATCCCGACGCTGATCGTCGATGAAGCGATCCGGGTCAAAGAGGCGTGAACGATCGAATCGATGGTAGCGTCGCAGGCTCACGCCGTGAGCCAAGGGTCTTAGTGTCGCCAGCTCACTCCGTGAGCCAGGTGCTCTTGAAGACCGACGTCGCGGATTTAGCAGTGAGCTAAGGATAGTTGCGAGTCGCGAGCTGAATCTTTCTGGTCAGCGTAAGAGCGGTGCCACCGATCGGCTCATTGGCGTCGCGGTGCGGACGCAGCTCGGGCGCACGGAGTGAGCTGTCGACTTTCGCTTGGACAAAATGAGATCGTTGTCTTGGCGACTGCTGGCGTGCCACCTGACACTCCCGAGGAGTTCTGGGACAATGACAAGGAGTTAGAGAAGCGTATTCGAGCTGCCGATCGCCGTCGGAATAAGTGGCTGAAATCAGAACGAACGGCTGCGGAACTTCAGTTCTTCGCGGAAAATTGGACGTGGGATGGAGGTGGGGCCAAGCCACTTCAATTGCTTATTGCCAACCCAAGGTGCGATGCGGGCACCATGCTCTATCTGTTCTGGTACGGATGCGCGGAAGACTACTATTTTCAGTACCGAACGGTCAGCGAAATTGATTGGGACCATGATCGCGAGATATTCCGGCTGCTTCGCCAAATTGAACGGAAGATCACGTCTCGGAACTACGCTTCCGCTCGCATTTACTTTGACCCGACCCCGCGTATATCCATGGCGGATCGCCGCCACGAGTTTGCGAGACAGATTCCTGACTTGATGTATCAACCGATTGGACGCAAGCCGAAGAAATGACGGATAACCATTAAGGCTTTGACTTCGTGAGGAACGAACCGAAGTATCCTCAAGAATCATCACTCCACCTGCCCCAACTCCCTGCGATCGGCATGCAAGCCAACGACTCGGACCCGAGAGCCCGCGGCGCGATCGTGCTATGTGCTATGACTTCTCACCAGCCGAACAGGGCCCACGGCCCGGCGAGTTGCCTAGCCCAGCCCGCAGGGCTGGGGAACGTCCAAGCGAAAGTCGACAGCTCACTCCGTGCGCCCGAGCTGCGTCCGCACCGCGACGC
>JBCCUO010000376.1:0-4870 GCA_039196805.1 Planctomycetota bacterium
CAACTTGGCCAACACGTCGATCGTGAGCCGGACGTGGTCCACTTTGACGCCCTGCAACGCGACGGCCCGCAGCGTGGCTGGCTTGCTCGGATCCAACGCCAGGTCCAGCAGCGTGCTGTCTGGGGAAAACTCCTTACCTGTGTCGTTGCCGATCTTGGCAAGTGCGGCAACGATGGCCCGCAGTTCACTGCGGCTCAAGTCGGCTCGGTCCAGCAACCGCGTGAGGTTGGGTCGGTACTGGCGAAGGCCTTCGTCCGCGATCCACTTGGTGCCGACGAATCGCACAGCCGGATCGCCATCTAGCAGCAGATCCGGGATGATGCTTGAGTGGCCGGCCGCGTCGGCTCGCTTCAGTGCCACGGCGTAGTGAGCTCGCGTGACTGCACTGGTTGCATCCTGCCACGGGAAATCCAGAAGGACCTGGGCATGCTGTCCCAGAAAGTGAATCGCACGAGTACGCAGACAGGGATCGTCGCTTCCCAACAGCTCCAGTGCGTCCACCGGTGTAAGCTCGCCAGCAACTCTGTTGCGCGGCAACGCTTCTAGTCGCACGGGCTGCTTGAACTCGACACGCCAAATTCGCCCATGCCCGTGAACCGGGTAAGACAGCTTCACCCAGTCGGTGAAGTACAGATACTTGCCATCGGGTGAATAGGAAAAATGAACAGGACGGAAGTCATCGGGCCCGCTGAGAAAGGGTTCGCGTGTCGCGACAAACGACACTCCCTTCTGGTTCAGCGAGTGAAGGTCGACCCGGTTGTCAGTCCAGGACGCGCTCAAGAGCTGTCTGGGCCCGTGAGCGATCACACCACACGCGGCTTCGCCAAGGGCTCCGATCATCCCCAGCGTCCCGGGGTGTTCGCCATACCAACACACCAACGGATGCCGGCCAGAACGACCATACCGATACTCATAACCAAAGTCTGCACCCGGGATGATATGGAGCAATCGATTCGGTGGCGTAGCGTTGGGGTCGTTATCCGTCGAAAACAGATTCCCTTCCAAGTCGTACGCCATGCCAAAGGCATTCCAGTGACCAGTGGACTGCCGCCTCAGTTGGCTGCCATCGGTGCGGCAGTAGTACGTCGATCCGCCCTCGGCGCCTCCCGACAGCTTGACACCATCTGAGCCGACAAATGTGTAGTCGGCGCCCAGATTCTCGCCGAATCCAAACGCGAGCCAGTCTGGGTTCGCCGGATCAATCGCAAGGCCTCCTACCCCATTGTGCGGATAGTCACCGTCTGTCTCGCAGGTCACCAGCCTCTCCGGCTCTCCGTCCGCCTTCCGCTTGTTGGCGGCGTCGCAAAAACGACCGACGAACCATCGCGTGCTGACGTACAGATGGCCGTCAGTTCCGAACAGCAAATCGGTGCTGAAGGTGTGGCCTTCGTAAAAAACATCGCGCTTATCGGAGACGCCAGCGCGATTAGTGTCTTCAAAAACGAGAATCCGATCGGTCTTCGGACCTTCATAGCTTGAGTTGCGTTTGTGCGTGTGATTCTCCTGAACGAAAACGCGGCCATCTGGGGCCACGGCGACGCCGATCGGCGTCACGATGTCTGGGTTCTGAGCGAAGAGCGTGACGCCGGCGATGTTGGGGTGATGAACCTCCGGCGTAAACGTCGTCTTCGCTGTGCCAGCCCAAGAGCCCCCTGGCGGTTGCGCGGAGGCAATGGCGTTGGCGACGAGCAGCAGCCCGGAAGCCAGCATCAATCTCAAGAGTTGCATTTCACTATCAATCGGGGAGCAGTGAGTAGTTCGAGTGACAAGAGCACGGATAGGCTGCCGACCGCGAGGTCGATTCAAAGGGATCTCCATCCCACCGAGTTCCGCCATCATATCTTACAAGCGATCCTTCATCTGCTGCTTGGTTACCTGATGCGTCGGAGCATGGTTCAAGTTGTTCCGCTCCATCTTGTCGACCTGAGTGTCGAACAACTCATGAATCGCCCGATCGCCGACGGATCGCGTACTCGCGTGGGCTCAGACCGTGCACACGCTTGAAGGTTCGGTTGAACGAAGAGATCGAATTGAAACCGCACGTGAGCGCGATCTCCGTGATCGACCGATCTTTTTGGACTAGCATCGCAGCCGCAGCCTGAATCCGACTGTGCTGCAGGTAGGATTTCGGCGACCGCTTCATTTGCTCAGTGAAATTCACTTGAAACGTTCTTAAGCTCATGTCACACGCGTCCGCAAGCTCGACAACGGTTAAGGGTTGATCGAAGTGATGTGTGATCAATCCAAGAGCCGGTGCGATCCGCTCAAGCATGCGGTGACTTGCACGGTGCATGGGCGGCAGGCCTGAAGTGGCCTCGGCAGGAAGTGGGAAAACGCGATGCAACTGATTGACAATTAGCTGTATCAGAGAACGCAGGTTATCCCTCGAAAGATCGTCCTCCTTGCTTGCCTCGGTGACAAGCAGCCTCACGTACTGGGTAAGGATCGAATCTCGATCGGGAGATATCACATTGTCGAAATGATCACCGCGGAAACGCTCAGGCTGCCACGCGGTCGCCGTCGTCATGTGCGGGATCAACAAGCGAATGGGATCGAGAAAGAACCATGCCCATCGACTGACCGTTCCGGGACTGCTACGACATCGGTGGTACTCTGAATCTGTGATCACGGTGAAATCGCCGGCGTGAAACGGCAGGATCTTGTTGGCGACATAGAACGTTCCGGAGCCCTCAACGCAGTAGCCGAGTTCTAAGGCGTTGTGCCAGTGCAGCAGCGTGATCGGTTGGTCGTCGCGGACTCCATCGATGACAACGTGCAGCGGGAACTGGTCATTGAGCTGTAATCGAGAGAGCCCAATCTCGGCACGCGGGGCCTGCGCATCGGGTGAATGAACCGCCAAATTGGGATGCGCACGTGCCATGTGGCGCAGGATACCCGGAGCGATCACCTCTTTCCAATCGATCGCACTCGGAGGCCCAATGATTGCGATTTCTGCGCATTGTGCGCGATATTTTGCGTTGAATGCCAAGAAATACGCCGTACATGCGGCATACACTGGCGACCAACGAGATTGATCACTGCCTGCGCGCCGAGCCATCGCCGATACCATGACTGCCCCCAAGCTCAAGCTGATGGGTGCTTTGCTGCACCGGACAGAAACGAAAACGCGGATGCCGTTTCGATTCGGCATCGCAGTGATGACCGCCGCGCCTCACGTGTTTTTGCAGTGCGATTTCGACATCGAGGGAAAGCTGCACCGAGGGATTTCGGCAGAAGGTCTGCTACCCAAATGGTTCGACAAAACTCCGGAGAAGTCTGCCGAACACGAAATCGAAGAGATGCTCCTGGTCATTCGCCATGCCGTCGAGGTAGCGCGATCCGCTCCTGCGGCCAACGCCTTCTCGTTTTGGAGAAGCGTCTACGATGATCAAATGAAATGGGCATCTGAAAATGCCTTGCCGCCACTGCTTGCCCACTTTGGGGTCAGCATGGTGGAACGGACGATGATCGACGCGCTCGCGCGGTCACAGGAAGTGACGCTTTCACAATTGTTGCGGACGAACCTGCTGGGCATGGATCTGGCCAGCATCCATCCCGAACTCGGCAGCCTCGAACCTGCGGATCTGCTGCCCGCGAAGCCGCTTTCGAAGATCGTCGCTCGGCACACAATTGGTCTGTCTGATCCGCTGACTGCGTCCGACTTGACTGACGACAACCGGGTCGACGACGGCTTGCCCCAGACGTTTGAAGACTGCATTCGCACGTACGGCCTGCATCACTTCAAATTGAAGGTCAGTGGTGACGTCGATGTCGATATCGATCGGCTGCGCAAGGTCGCCAAGATCATCATCGACTGTTGCGGCGATCGATACGCGTTCACGTTGGATGGTAACGAGCAATACCATCACTTCGCTGACTTTGTCGAACTGTGGGAACGAATTCAAGCCGACTCTGATCTGCGTGCTTTCTTTACGAAGCTGATTTTCATCGAACAGCCCCTGCATCGAAGCGTTGCACTGGACGAGAGCCGCGCGCGAATCGCGGCCTGGGAAGGTGGGCCGCCGATGATCATTGACGAGTCGGATGCAACCATCGACAGCTTGGCTCAAGCTCTCAAGCTCGGGTACACCGGCACCAGCCACAAGAACTGCAAGGGCGTGATGAAGGGAGTCGCCAATCGGTGTTTGATCAACCATCGAAAAGCGACGGAGAAGTCAGGTCGCTATCAGATGAGCGGCGAAGATCTTGTCAACATCGGCCCCGTCGCTCTTCTGCAAGACTTGGCCGCGCACGCTGCGATGGGTAACACCACGGTGGAGCGAAACGGACACCACTACTACCGGGGCCTGTCTGCATTCCCGCCACGGATCAGTGCGATGATGCTGGAAAATCACGGTGACTTGTACACCAACATGGACGATCAGTACGCACGGCTTGATGTACGCGACGGGGAGCTACCGATGGATAGCGTGAATGCCGCGCCGTTCGGATTCGCCGGAAATGTTTCCATGGAAGGCTTTCAAAAGCTGGAGGTCTAGCTCAATGGATCGACGCGATCTACTCAAGGGCGCCGTGGCCACGTCTGTTTGGACGCTCGGTTCGTCGATTTGTCAGGCGGATGAAGCACGACGCAAGTCGCCCATCCTCGGCTTCAGCAAGCCACTGGCCAATCTATCCCCAGATGCGACGGCGGAAGCGGTCACGCGCGTTGGCTGGGACGGAATCGAGTGTCCGATTCGGACCGTCGGCACGACTCACATCCAACCAGAGCGGATTGAGGACGACCTTCCCAAGATGGTCGAGGCGCTGGCCGCTCGGGGGAAGACTGTGGGCATGGTGTCGACGAGCGTCACGGAGGTGACGCCCGAATCGGAGCGTCTTCTTCGGGCGATTGCGGCGAACGGGATCA
>JBCCUO010000377.1:0-4844 GCA_039196805.1 Planctomycetota bacterium
AAGCGATTCCCATTTGCATCGACGCTCCCGAGAACCAACCAAGCCTGACTCGCATGAGATTCCCCGTCTTCCCCGGTTCCGCATGGTCCATCGATGGGCCGCCCAAAATGTTTCGCGACATCATCGATGGCACTAGCAATACGATCGCTGTGATTCACGCCCCCGCGGACGCAGCGACACCATGGGCGTCGCCCGATCCGTGGATCCTTTCGGAAGACGATCCGGTCACGAGCGTTTTCGGTGATCGGGGCGAGGTCATGGTCTTGATGTTCGACGGTGGTGTACGCGTTTTGAGACGCGACGAAACGCCTGAAGACCTTCTCTGCGCCATGCTCACCATCGCTGGACGCGAGACGATCAATATCCACGAGTGATCCAGTCTTTGGGCAAGGGATACTTCAACGGTGGAGGTTATCAATGTTGCCGATTCACCCTCCCCGCTCGTTCCTAGCGACCTCCCGGAGGGAGGGTGAGGTCCGCTGCACCGACTGGTGTTGACATCCGAGCTTTGCGGGACGGTGGAAGCGACTGTCACCAGTCTGAAGTTGACGCATCGACTCAAGGATCACGGTCAATGCGTTTCCGCGACACGAGCCGTCGCATGCGGCTTTGGTTTATCCGCCAACGAATGCCAAGTCCCGTCGACGGCGTAGCGGTAGGCAACGCCGTCGTCGATCGCTGTCAGGTGCAGCCATTCGTTGTGAAGCAGGTCTGCGACCCCCGCGTGCTTCTCGATGATCGATAGAATTCGCTTGCGCGGTGCAGCAATGAAGACTTGCAACCGCATCGGTTCGTGACTGAGCGAATCTCCGTCGTGCAGCGATTGCCATGGCAAACCGGTCATCAGATCGCTGCCGTTGCCCGACAAGATTCCGAATTGGCCGACGACGTTATGGATCGTCTTATTGCCACTGCCAAAATGAGTCTGGTCGACGGTTGACGCATAGTACTGCAGGTTGATCCAGCTTCCGACCACCATCGGAGCGGTCATGATGACTTCCAGCACGCTGCCATCCGGATCCGAGTCTTGGTCATAGCTGTGCAAGAACGCTTTTCCCTGCAAGTCGGCATGTCGGGTCATCGACCGGGGACCGACGATGAAGGCGGCGTTACCGGCAAGTCCCCATTCGGGCCGCACTTCGGACCAGTCGTTTGACTTGCGAAGGACCTCTTCATGCGTCTGGCTACCCATCGACGGCATCCGTTCGCGGCGTGTTGAGACGGTCGCTTGAGCGAGGTAGTCGCGCAGCTCGTCAGCATCAGCCTGATGCGTCTGCGACAGCTCATTGACGTTGAACAACTCAACTCGGTCGGTTGTGGTCTCGTGAAGGGCTGCCAGGAAAACGGTGTCGTCCGGGATCATGATGCCCCGTTCGCTTAGCCCGCTGCGAATCTCGGGATGATTGAGCAGTTTTGCCGCAAACCGCGCGTTCGGCTCGCCCGAATGACCGCAGCAAGCGCCACAGTCAAGTCCCGCCGCAAGCGGGTTGTTTTGTGTCACACTGGCGTGTCCGCAAAGAACCACCAGGCGAGCGAAGTCTTTTCTTAGCCCAAGATTGGTAAGCGTCGACTGAGCGAGATCAATCTGGGCCGCCAGGTCCAGCCCTTGACCTGCAAGCCCATCCAGGCTGGCAGTGAGTTTGTCCTGGTCTCTCTCGGCAACTCCGTCAATGGATTCGTTTTTGGCGGTTCCGCCAAAGCCAATTGCCTGAGTTACCAGTCGCCAAGCATAAAGCAAGCCCGCCGTTTCGACGAAGGGGAAGCAACCCAGGGCTGAAGTCTGGAGCGACTTCCAAAGTTTGCGGTTGGTTCGGATTCGCCATCGACTTTCGACCGCTTGGCTCTTTGCGTCGACGTCGGTTTCCAGAGTCTCACGAACTCGATACTGCGGTTTCAGCAATGCGGGCACTTGCGACGCGGCTTCCGTGCTTCCCAGTCGAGCGTACTCGATCGGCATGCCAAAGAAACCAGCGAAACCAAACGTTTGCACCTGAGACGATGTGGCCTCCAGCTGGCGCCGGAACCTCTCCGAACGAACGTCGATGCAGAACACCATCTGGGCAAGTTTTCGTCCGGACGCGGCCGGTTCGCTCGTCGACAGCTGATCGATCACCGACTGCCGGTAGCCGATTTCACCGGCACGTAGCATCACGTATCGCAACGCTGCGTCTTCGGTGGTTGAAGCGAGTGACTGGAAGATAGCCGCCTCGTTGCCCAGGAACGACGACCACTGAACAGAGAACTGAGTGTGTCTGCACAGTGCAGCCTCATAGGCCAGGCGGATCGCGAGAAACCCGATGAACGAATCGTCTTGCCGTTCTTCGCTTTGCTGATCCTGATAGCGGGCCCACGCCGCCCAACCCGGCATGCTGAATGCTACGCAATGCAGGTAAGACTCCCACAATGGCTCGGGAATTTTCAGCGTTTCCAGACAACCGACAATCGTTTCGTGCGGTGTGTGTGGCAGTTGATGGACGAATTTCCGGAAACCGCGTAAGCCTTTCGCGTCCATTGCGTAATCCGACGAAGCGGCGCTCCGCCAAGCTTGGAACAGTGGCAAGTCCTGCCAAGGGCTCTGCCAAGATGCCTGGCCCTGATCGAAGTGGGCCGCCATGTGTTTCCCTACCTCATCGTTCAGACAGGTCGTCCAGTCGCTGCCCGTGTTTTCATCCACACTCTCCGCCAACGTACGGACGTTGCGGTCCTGATTGAAGTCGAGCAGCCCCGTTGCCGGATCGTCATCCAGCGCTCCCTGCAGTTTTTCGATGATCGACTGCGTCGTCCATTCGGCGACCATGGGAACAGAGGAGTCTTTCAACTCACGTAGCGCCGAACTGATCTGCTGTTCCACGATCTTGCCATCGGCATACTGCGACGCGTAGTGCTTCAGAGGCATTAGCGTTTCGCTGTCGCTGACCACGCGAAGAAACGCGCGAGCGTCCAAGAAGGAGCGATCCGCCATCCCCGCATACGGATTCACCGCCACGTAGTCGCGGAGCGGCCAGACCGGCATCACCACTTGAGCCACCCGATCAATGATCTCATCGAATTGGCGAACGATGTGGGGCTCGTCATAGGCACGAGGTACGAAGTCGGTCTGCGAAGAGAGGGACGCGTGAGTCATTTCAGCTTGAGACATTTTGCACCGAATGGTTGAGTGGATCTTGGTTTGTCAACATGTCGTGGTAACGATGGTCACGTTGCCGCGTGGACAAATGCCGCCGCAGCACGATGTGGCCGGGCGGCTTTACGTCGAAGTCAGAGGCGCGAAGATGCGTCGCCCGATCGCGTCCAGGTAGAAGCCGTTCGTGGCATGCACATAGGCAGCTCGCATCCATGCCGGATGCCGCGAGGCTGGTATCATCTGGTGGATTGCCAAGAGTGCCGCGAATCCAGACGCTGCAACGGCCGTGACTAGCCAAAGCATTGCGGGAGCCGAGCCAGCGGGTGTGCTCACCGCAACCACGGAGTCGATGAACCGGAAGCTTGCCAGGTAGATCGACATCAACACGCCGGACAGCACCAGGGAACGGTAGAGGACGGCAGACTCGCCCGTCGCCAGTGCTTGATTCACCCAACTGACGAGAGCAAGGCAGAGGATTCCGCCCAGCAGAACGCCGCCAGGTTTGGTCAGCGGGTTGACATCGAAGGCGGCAAAGGAAAGCCCTCCGATTGCCAACACCATCACGCTAACTGTGAGTCGCGAGACCCATGAAACCGGATAGTCGGCGGGTGTCTCGACTGCGGTGGCTCGGCGATCGTTCAAGACGTTGCCGCTGGTCAGGAAGGCGTGAGCCTTGTAGAGCGAATGAGCAAGGATATGCAACATGGCCGCCGAGAAGGCTCCCAGTCCACACTGCAACATCATGAATCCCATTTGTGCGACGGTCGAGTAAGCCAGCGACTTCTTGATGCTGTTCTGCGTGGTCATGACGACAGCGCCAAAGCACGCCGTCACGCCACCGATGACGGCCAAGACTGTCATCGCGGTCGGCGACAAGCTAACGATCGAACTGGCGCGGATGATCAGATAGCCACCTGCGTTGACGATCCCCGCGTGCATCAGCGCTGACACCGGCGTGGGAGTTTCCATTGTCTGCGGCAGCCAACTGTGGAACGGAAGCTGAGCGGATTTGGTGATCGCGCCCAGAACCAACAGGAATGAGGCGATTTGAAGCTCGATACTCGAGTCGGCCCCCGTCGATGCGGTGGCTTCCATCCAACTGGCAAAGTCAAGTGTCTTCAGCTGCTGATAGATCAACACGACGGCCACCAGCAGAGATGCATCGCCGATCCGGCTGATGACGAACTTCATCCAAGCCGCTTGTTTGGCTGCCGGTCGATCCCCGTAATGCAACAGCAAGCGATGAAGGCCGAGACTGGTCATGACCCACGTGGCCACGAACAGCAATAGGTTTCCGGAGACAACCATCAAGGAAACCGAACCCAGAGTGAACGCGGTGAATCGATAGTACTTGCCTTGATCCGCTTCGCCATCCAAGTAGCGAACCGAGAAACGGCAAATGACCCAGCCCACCAGGCCGACCAAGATCAGCATCAGACTGGCGACGCCATCCAGGTAGAAGCTCAACTCGAACGGCCCCGATCCCATTCCGATCAGTTGAAAGGTCTCGGTCGACAGCCAGCCGCCCAACCGACCCAGGCCAGAGGTCAGGGCCAGAGCCAGTTGAAGGCCTGCAAGGACGGTGACCCCTTGCCGCAGCCATCCTGCCTGACGGTTGGTCAGAGTTCGCGGCAAAAGGACCAAGGCGACCAACAGAAAGGCTGGCAACACGGTCGCGACATTCAAAAGTTCGTGCATCGGGTGGACTCCGTAAATGCGT
>JBCCUO010000378.1:0-4843 GCA_039196805.1 Planctomycetota bacterium
CGCTCCCGTCAGGAACGCCGCCTTTCGCGGATCTCAGACTCGGAGCCGGTTTACTCCGTTTCGCCGTCGCCCTCTTCGGCGGCGCCGTCGATGCCCGAGGCACTTTCGCTTGGCAAGACGGGTGGTGGCATGTTTTCGAGACGGTCGCGAGAGATCTTGTTGGCCCAGGGACCTGGGGTGGTCGGCTGTTCGCGATGAGTGATGAAGACACGGGGCATCGTCGTCACGCCTTCGTACGAACTCAGAGCGGCACGCACCGATGCCACACGCGCCTCGGTCTCCGCATTTGTCTTGCCGATAAGCACGAAGACTGCTTTGCGATTCGCTGGGGCCTGAGTCGCAATCCAACGCAGGTGGTTGTGGCCGGCGGCCAGCAGTGCTCCATCTCCCTTGCGGAATAGCTCGTGGCCGATGGTGTTGTGCAGTCGCCAGCCGTTGTTTTTCATCACCTCAAACGGAGCGACTGCCTGAATCGCGTCTGCCTCGTTGAAGGGATCGGGCCAAGCGATGTTGCGATGGTAGCCAACGCGGATCCGATGCAGCCAGTCGTGCCAGTCAGCGGTGACTGTTCCAGCGGTGCAAGTCGCCATCAAGGCAAATAATAGCAGTCGTCCGGGCTTGCTAACGAACTCCATCTCTCGGCTCCTTCCCTAGGGCGCGAAGTTGTCGGGCCGACTGCGCGGCCCACGGCGTAGTGCCATCGTGACGGTTCCACCTAGTCTGTCTGTCGGCATCCGACCGCCAAGCCTGTGATCGTTCGGCAGCAATCGTCATAACCGCTACAGATTCACACCGTCTAAACAGCCCGCTGACCGGCGTTCGGGGAATCGCTTGCAGGAAATGATCGGCATTCCGGGACGCGGAAGCAAAACGATGCTGGCAAACGGTCAATGATGACTTGTTGGCAGGATGGTGAGCTAGGCTCTCATGGGAACTGCGCGCTCCAGCCGACAGCGTCAGCCAAAGTCTGATCGCAATGACTCTCCACGGTCGACGAATCTCCGCGGTCGAACCCGATCCGGTTGAACGATCCTTGCCCACCGAACGCCTTATGATTCGCGCGACGGAACTTTCG
Source organism: Planctomycetota bacterium (assembly GCA_039196805.1). GTDB lineage: Bacteria > Planctomycetota > Planctomycetia > Pirellulales > Pirellulaceae > JBCCUO01. The sequence continues at coordinate 1,076 of JBCCUO010000378.1, forward strand.
AAGCTCTACGAGAACCATCTCGCCGTCTCAGGCCTTTCGTTCCAATTGGATCCTGGCGACATCTGCGGATTGGTCGGTCCCAATGGTGCCGGAAAGACGACGACGATGCGTTGCTTGGCCGGACTGATCCCGGCAACCGATGGTGAATTGGTCGTGGCCGGTCGGCGGGTCGGTCGCCAAGACCTGGAGCTGAAACAGCTGGTCGCGTACGTACCGGATGACCCTCCGCTGTTCGACGACCTGTCCGTTGGCCAGCACTTGGAGTTTGTCGGCCGACTGTACGGTGTTGCCGAGTACGCGACACGAGCCGCCGAGTTGTTGACTCAGTTCGAATTGACTGACAAACGCGACTGCGGCGCAACGACACTTTCACGCGGCATGAGACAAAAACTGGCCATTTGCTGCGCGTACCTCTTTCGGCCGCAGGTCTTGTTGCTAGACGAACCGCTAACGGGCTTGGACCCACCCGGAATCCGCGCTTTGCTGGGATCTGTCCGCGACTACGCACGCACGGGAGCCACCGTGATCATCAGCAGTCATCTGTTGGCAATGATCGATGACATCTGCACACACTTGTTGGTGATGAAGCGAGGGACCGGAAAGTACTTTGGATCGGCCGCCGATCTTCGCGAACGGTTCCCACAGGCCAGGACGCTTGAAGAAGCGTACTTTGCGGCTACGGATGGACGGCAGCCGTCGCCCGAAGAAGCAGGATCAAGTACGTCGTCTCTGCCCAGCATCGCATTGGCGGCCAACGCGTCCGCAACGACGGAGTTGCTGACGTGAGTGGCGTGATCGGCAATCGACTGCACACGCTCGGGCTGCTGATCCACCTGGTTCAATCCCGTAGCCGATTTCGATTTCGCAGAACACTGAAGCGAATCCGTTCGCCGAGACGCATCATTGCGTCGTCGCTTGCCATCCTTTGCTTTGGTCTTTACTTGCTGAATGGCATCGTGATCATGGCCAACCGCCGACCGGCTGATCCCGAGCAGTTGGCGTTGTGGTTGTCCGGAGGCATGGTGATTTATGCCCTTTACCACCTGGTCCGCTGTAGCCTGGCCAGCCGTGCTGTTGACTTGGAACTGGCGCCGGCCGAGCAACTTTGGCTGGGCGGGGGACCGATTCGGCGCAGCGAACTGACGATGTATCATCTCATGAATCTGATACCAGCCTCCGCAGCGAAGACTCTGTTGCTGTTGGTCGTCTTGTTTCGTGACAACGAACGCGTCGAACTGCTAGGACTCGGGATCTTCTGCTCATTGGTTCTGCTGGAGACCATTCGTTTGGTTGCGCAGCGACTCGTCGATGCGGTGATGGTCAGGCACAAACGAATCATCAAGACCACCGCTGTCGGTGTGGCCGGAGCTCTGGTGATTGAATTGGTCGCTCGAATCGCGATCAAGACACCCTATGGATCTCCGACTTGGCAGTACGTCAAGTCAACATTCAGTTGCTTGGGTGACATGGCCGCCAGCGGCATGATGCAGACCTTGGCGGTTCCATGGTACGCGCCGTCTCATTTGGCGATCAGCAACAGCTACGGATGGATGACAATCCTCTATCTAATTGCGTCCGTGGCGATGATTCCCGCCGCGACGGCGTTGCTGGTCCTTGTCGATCGAATGGCTCTGGCACGTCAAGCGTGGCGGGAACATGCCGACTTCAAGGCTGGTCGATACCAGTTGCATTCGAATGAATCGATTTGCGAGATTGCGTCAACACCGCTGAATCGATGGTTGGATCGGTTACCTCAGTCGGTGCAATCCAGCTGCGCCGACTGGTTTGCGATGATGATGCGACAAGCGGTGACGATCCGCCGCTACGCGGGTTCGATTCTCTTCAGCTTTGCAATTCCGGTCGTGTTGTGCTTGTCGCCACTGGTAACAGGACTGACCACGCAGACCTGGATGGAAGTCGTTGGCGGGGTTGCCTTGTGCACGTCATTGCTGGCGACTCCGGCGCTGAAGATTGACTTTCGCCGTGACGTCAAGCGAATGCTGCTGTTGCGATCGTTGCCGATTCGGCCACTCTCGATGGTGTCGGGTCAAATCACACTACCAGTGATGATCACCATCCTGTTTCAGTGGGTTGTGCTAGGAATCGCTTTCGCGGTCTTGCAGCCGGGGACCACGCAGCTACTGCTTTGGGCGGGCATGCTTTCGGCACTGGCCGCATTCACGTTCGCGACGGAGAACGCTCTCTTTCTGGCTTACCCGTTTCACGAGCGCCATCAAGGTCTGGCGATGTTGATTCGTGCCAAGCTGACGTTCGTGGGGAAAGGGGCAGTGATGTTGCTGGCACTCTCTGCCCTGCTGGCATGGACCGTGGTCTGCCGCAACCATGCCCCGACAGGATGGCACCGAGAGTTCACGGTCCTCGGCGCTGTCGCAGCGACCTGGGCGATCGCGGCATGTTCGATCGGCGCCACGGTTTGGTGTTGGAAACGTTTCGATACGTTGGTTGATATTCCGCCCGAGTGAAGCGACCTCAACTTCATGTCACGGGGACACGTTCGCCGACCGACTCAGGCAACTCGTCGATGATCGTTAGGTTCAACTCGCCAGCAAGTTGCACCAACACGGGGTCGTGTCGACGGCTGAAGTGGAATACGTCTCGCCGACCGTCACGTCTAAGCAACAGCGTGTGCATCAAGAATCCTCTCTTCAATTCAGCGGCGTGTTCGATGGCGACCGACTCGGTTCTTTCGGGCATCCACCAGTTCGCTTCACGAAGAGTCCAGCCGTCTTTGTCCGTGTTGAACGTGAGTTGCAGCCGGCTCTTGGCGGGAAACCGTCCAAACGCCGACTCGGGGAACACGATGAGTTGAGGTGACTTCGGCGTCGAATAGCCCTTCCAGAAAAACGAAAGGATTGGATCCAAGCTGATCGTTCGATAGAAACGCACTCGACGACTGATCCAACGAAACAGAATCAAGGCGATCACGAACAGCACCAGATTCACACAGGTCGCGGCGAGCGGACTGATGGCGTAGATCATCATCAGTCCGGCGCAGAGGGACTTGTTGCAGACCTCGAATACCGCGTCGACGGCTGGGATGGGAGTGACCCAAACGAGAAACTCAAAGAAGAACTTCACACTATTGATCACCAATACGTTGATGACCATGGCGACCGCCAAGAGCGTGTTGGCGGTGAAACTGAAGACACCCAACTGAACCACGGCGGGCGCGAGACTCTCCGCTTCTCCAACGTCTGCACCGGCGATTAGCTTGATGATCAAAAGGATGATCACCACGGCGTAGGCTTCGACTCGATCGACGGCTTGCGCGAACGGCTTGCTGACTTTCGTGAATCGCGGGATGCTGGTGGCAACGGTCAGCGCCAGGAAGATGCTGAAGAGCACTGGACTCTTGAGCGGTCCGCTCGATCCCAGCATGGCGTTGTCCGTCACCCACTCCGGCCCCCACCGCGAATGTCCGGAGCGAATGTTTACTCCTAATAACGGCGACAGCGCGACCGGGGCGAGTGGGCCTAACCAATCGGCGATCCCCAAGGAATCGGCCCACGCGCTGGTCGCGGCCACTTGCTGGACGTCGAACACCGGCTCGTTCGAATCGGGTGCATCGCTTTGTTGTTGAACGTTTTCGTCGATTGATCGCGAGTCCAAATCCGTTGCCAAAGCGGACTCGCGATCAACTTGAGCCGATAACGAAATCGAATCGCAGCACACCAATGACAAGGCCAGCAGCGATATCGCAATCGCCCAAGCTCTTCCGTTCATCCTGGCGAGGGTTGCTGATCGAGA
>JBCCUO010000379.1:0-4830 GCA_039196805.1 Planctomycetota bacterium
CGATAAACGCAAGGAAAAGTGATGTTGGAAGCCCTGGCCTCTGCGGCTCTCGCTACGGACGACTTTGCGGCTTTCGCTTCGGCTACAGGTACTCGCGTTTCTTGACCAAGCCGGGCATGGGGACCGAGTACTTTCCGTCGGCGTTGGCCAGTAGGGGTGACGGAGAATCCAGGGTCAGCTGGTCGATTCCAGGGCCAAACTCATGTTTTAGTTTCATGAACTGGGACAGTTTGACTTCTTGCCCCGTGTGGGCGGCCATCCGCCCCATCGACGTCACGGCGCTGGCCATCACGCCTCGCTCGACTTCGTTGTACGGTTGGTTTTCGCGAATCGCCGCGATCAGGTCTTCCCACTCCACCACGTACGGATTCGGCTCGGGCTGCGGGAACGACCAGGCAACGTTCTTTCGGCTTGGCGCGTGCCCGTTGTAGATCTTGCATCGCGCCGGTGTGTGCGACGCCGAACTGATTGTCGCCATTCCCTTGGTACCGTGAGCGTAACTGGCGAACTCAGTCTTGCAGCCAGGCATCGTGCGGCCTTCGACATACAGTTTGGTTCCATCACCAAACGTGTACTCCATGCTGTAAGTGTCAAAGTTTTGGTCCACATAGTCACCACGGTAGTGACGTCCCCCGCTGGCGATCACCTTCTCCGGCCACGCATTCTTCATCCAGCAAGATTCGTCAATGTTGTGAATCAAGAAGTCACTGACGGCACCGCCACTCAGCCACAAGAAGCCATGGAAGTGCTTGATCTGGTAGAGCAACTCGCTGAGCTTCCCGTCGTTGGGTGGGGCAGCCGCCGATCCGGTGGGCCCGGCCATTCGATAGGCACGCAGCATTTGAACGTCACCGATCTCACCACTTTGGATTCGATCAAACAGTTCTTGTCGCGCTTTGCAGTGCCGGCACATCAACCCGACGGCGACCTTCAAGTCTTTGGCCAACGCCTTCTGATTCAGGTCCAGCATCCGCTGCGATGTGGGGCCATCGACCGTTACCGGCTTTTCCATGAAGACATTCAGGCCGCGATCGATCGCATACTGGTAGTGAACCCAGCGAAATGCAGGAGGCGTTGCTAGGATCACAACGTCCCCCGGGCGAAGGACGTCCATCGCTTTCTGGTAACCATCAAACCCCAGAAATCGACGATCCTCGGGCAGGTCGACGCGATCTTTCGTCGATTCGTTGTTCGTTAGTGCAAAGTGCGTGTTGTTGAGGTTCTTTTCGAACACGTCGGCCAAGGCGACGACTTTGACCGGCCCATTGTCGACTTCCAAAGCATTGAACGTCGCACCCGTTCCCCGACCACCACATCCAACCAACGCGATCTGAATCGTGTTGTCTTCGGCGGCGTGAACCGGCTGCTGGGCCGCAAGAATCGAGGAAGCGGCTGCCGATGCACCAGCGAGTTTGATGAAGTTGCGGCGGTCAGGTGCTGTGTCCGGACTGGGGTCGGTGGTGGGCATGATTGGTTAGGGGGAGTCTATGGGAGAGCGGATGCGGTCACTGACGATCATCATAACCGCAACCGGAACCTGGCTGGGGCGAAAGTGGTCAAGCCACCAGGTGTGATCGAGCCACAAGATGCGGTCGCACAATGTGTCGCACACGTGCTTCCTGAACGGCACCACCCGAGTCAGTCTTCGGGGTCTTTCTGGACCGGCAGCGTCTTGTCCCACTTGCTCTTGCGTTCGGCTTCAGCAGGTAGGTTCAGTGGACGCACCACGCGGAAGCCGACTCCCAGGGCGTCGGTGTGGTACCAGATGCTTCGCGGGATCTGTGGATCCTGCTGCTTCCAGTCGGGATCAGACGCCACTCGAGCGGCACTTCTCAGCTTGTCGGGGTCATCGTCCCAGCTGCCACCCCGAACGACTCGCGGGTACAGCTTGATGGGGACTTCCAACGGGTTGGCTGCCTTAGGGCTTCGTGAGTAGAGATCAGGATCGTATTGATCAAGGACCCATTCGGCGACATTTCCGTGCATGTCATGAATTCCCCAAGGATTGGGTTCCTTCTGGCCCACTTCCTGGTAAGTGTCCTCGCTGTTGTCGAAGAACCATGCGTGATCCTCCAAATCATCAGGATCGTCTCCAAACGAGTACGCAGTCGTTGTGCCGGCGCGACAGGCGTACTCCCATTCCGCTTCGGTGGGCAATCGGTAATAGCGACCCGTCTTGACCGATAGCCATTGACAGAACGTTCGAGCAGCGTGCTGAGTCATGCAGATCGCTGGGTAGTCACCCTTGCCCATTCCAAAACTCATGTCGGTGTAGGGTTCAGTTGGCTTGCTGACACCGTCGACCAACGCGTCTCGTGGGGAGGCAGGTAGAGACATCATCTTGCGACGGAGCTGATCGATTCCCTCGCCCCAGGCGTCGTACTGATCCCACGTCACTTCGTACTTGCCGATCCAAAACGGATCGACCGTCACGTTGCGCTGCGGTCCCTCGTCATCCATGCGATCGATTTCGTCATCGGGACTACCCATTTTGAACGTGCCGCCAGGAACGGGCACCATCGCCAAGGTCACGTCGGTGTGCTCCAAGACTTCATCGTAAGCCTTCATCGCCGACTCGGATGATGCCACCGCGTCGGCCACTTCGACGGCGGGTGCATCTTGAGCGGCAGCACGCTTGGCACCCAACAGGACGAGGCTAGAGAGGAAGAGGGTGGTCAAACGCGGGGAGATCAAGTGGGTCATGCGACGACAGGGATCCAGATGGAGAGGAACGGGGCTAGGCAGCAGTTTAGCTCGACGAGCCAACGAGTAGCGGAACTCGCGGAGAGTTTCGAACTTCTGAGGCTGCATGCCGAAAGCCGACGTGGTGCCTACGCGGCGTTCGCTACGCCCGATGGAATCAAATGTCAGTCGGCGTCATGAATAAATCCTTGAGGCGGCATGCGAATCCGCTTGCTTCCTTCGACCTTCCAAAGTCCGGTGCGGCTGACGATTGTCCCGATCTGTACCGGTTGATGGGGCAACTCGGGGATCGGCTCGGCGAGGATCTTGTCAGCGTCTTTTTGACTCATCGTCGTGATCAGTTCAAAGTCCTCGCCGTCGGACCACGCGTGGCGAAATGCCAGTTCGCCGGTTTGCTTGGCGCGAGCGATCGCATAGGCATGGATGGGAATCTTCTCCGTGGACAATTCAGCGCCCAACTGGCTGGCAGCGCACAAACGATCCAAGTCAATCGACAGTCCATCGCTGATGTCGATTGCCGCTGAAACGTGAGTCCGCTGTCGCAGTTGACGTGCCAGGTCGATTCGAGGATGCGGACGCAAGTGGCGACCCAACAGGCTTCCGCCGACAGGACCGCTCAGCAAGATAGCGTCGCCGTTGCGCGCACCCGATCTGAGCCAAGCTCCACCTGACGGCACGGTTCCCAGCAGTGTGACGCTGATGGCCAGAGGACCGTCGTAGGTCGACAGGTCTCCACCCGCGATGGCGACGCCGAACAGGGAGGCGGCTTCCAAGATCCCTTCATACACCGCCCCGGCGATTCGAGTGGCGTCTTGTTTAGGCAAGCTCAAAGTGACCAGTGCGGCAGTCGGCTCGCCCCCCATGGCGGCGATGTCACTCAGGTTGATCGCCATCGATTTGTAGCCGATGTCGGCCAGGTCGTGCTGGTCGGCCAGAAAGTCGACGCCATCAATGATCTGGTCGGCGCACGCGATCTGTTGACCGGCAACCGGATCGATGACGGCGGCGTCGTCGCCGATTCCCACGGCAACCTGTGGAAGTGATCGGCACCGACCACGCAAGTAGGCAAGAAACGAAAGTTCCATGAACGGCAGCTGTCCCTCAGTTCCAAAAGCCAGAACGGTACGAAGTGGCAACGATCGCGAAGGATAGCGGTCGGCGTAGTCGATCGGAACGTGTCCAAAGTCGCGAATCGGCTACACTTGGTGGCATGAACGAAGCCCTTTCGCAAGCTGCCCAGTCGAACTTTCAATGGTTAGTTGCCCTGCCCTGGCTGTTGCTGTCCGCGCTGATGTTGCCGCTGATCTTGGCGGCTCGATACGGACGGATCTATCCGACGTGGACGTGGGTGATCGCGATGTCGGTTGCCGTCGTCGTGAGTTTGTTTGCCGCGATCTTTCCCGCTCTGGTGACGTTGGTATTCATTGTTGACGGAGTGATCGTGGCGGCCACCGCGTGCGATTTCTTGCTGCTCTACCTGACGACCAATCGTGGGATCACTGCGTCACGCGACTTGCCGCGAACCTGTTCGTTGGGAGTTCCTGTGGGATCGACCGTCACGCTGGAAAACCGAACCGGTGTGACGCTGGTCGGCTGGATCAAAGACGACTTGCCCGACGACTTTCAAACTTCGCCTAAGTCTCACGAGTTGCGATTGCCGCCCATGGGTCGGATGACCGCTCTGCGACAGCTGACGCCTCGGCGACGCGGCGCTTTCAAGCTGGAGCATGTCTATCTGCGGTTGGCCAGTCGCTTGCGGTTTTGGTCGCGGTACCTGACGTTGGACATCGAGAGTGACCTGAACGTCTATCCCGACATGAAACAACTCAGTGACTATGCGTTACTGGCGCGAACCGATCGATTGAGTCTGATAGGTGTACGTCGCACGCGGCGGGTGGGTCAGGACAGCGATTTCGAACGGTTGCGTGATTACACCCGGGACGACAATTATCGCCACATGGATTGGCGAAGCACGGCCCGCCGTCGCAAATTAACCGTTCGCCAGTTTCAAAGCGACCAGAGTCAACGCGTCGTGTTCTTGCTGGACTGTGGTCGGATGATGACCAACGAGCGCGATGGGTATTCGCTCTTGGATCACTCGTTGAACGCCGCCTTGATGATGGCGTA
>JBCCUO010000380.1:0-4829 GCA_039196805.1 Planctomycetota bacterium
ATCCAGTCCAGCGCCCACGACCGGCTCGCCCCCATTCGAAACGGGCGCGTCGCAGAGCTGTGTCTGTTGTGGTCGATCACTGTCGACACGAGACCACGAATGTCCTCAGTGTCAAACGCCCGGCGAGTTGTCGCGGATCGTGGCGTCCCGCACCTCGCCACCCGCGTTCATTTCGATCTTGGGGGCCAGCAACGCGGGCAAGACGGTCTACCTGGGGATGCTGTTGGATCTGCTGAGCAAGGGTACGGGGCCACTGCGTGGATTGCCCACCAGCGCGCTAAGCGTTGCCATTCAAGAGCAGGTGATCGGCGCCCTGCAGAATCAAACGTTCCCCTCGAAGACGCCCAGCGAAGCGGAAGCATGGAATTGGGTGCACAGCCGACTGACACTCGATCAAGCACCCAAGTCAAAGCGCCGTCGCTCCCCCGAGCCCAAGCAGATGGACCTGGTCGCCCCTGACTTCGCTGGGGAGGCGATCGCCATGGAGATCCAACATGCCGGATCGTATCCGGCGATTCACCAAGCGGTCAGCAAGTCCTCCGGCATCCTGCTGCTATGCGATGCCTTGAAGGTTCGCGATGACGGCCCCAGCGAGGATCTGTTCGCGATGAAGTTGGCGTCGTACGTGGCACAGACCCGAGCCGCCAGTCAAACGCCCGTCTGCCCGGCTCTGGCGATCGTGTTCACCAAGTGCGACGGTTGCAAAGAAGCGATGGACGACGTCGATCAATTCGCCCAGTATCACACGCCACGACTGTACGAATTCTGTCGCCAATCGTTTTCTCAGCACGCCTTCTTTGCCGCCAGCGCGGTAGGCAGTTCCGGATTGGTCACCGCTCAAGATGGCCGCTGCATGCAGATTCCCTTCCACATCCAGCCTCGCGGCATTCAAGAACCACTCCACTGGATCGTCCAGCAATGCTGACCCCAACCCGAAGCGTGAGAGCGTGAGCGAGGGATAACCACGACCGACTCACGAAGCGTTCTTTAAAGGAAGCCGACCATGCTTGCCGATCAGGCCATTTTCACCTCTGCTGACCGGCGCGACATTCGCGGCTACCAGATCACCGCTTCCAGCTCCGGTATCGATCGCGATTTGGAACAGGAACTGGCGCGGTGGTCGCCCAGCAACGGATCGCTGGTTGGCAACGCGGCCGACGCCGAGAGCTTGAACGTGTTTCGACTTCAGTGCGGTCGCACGGTGTTGTCGCGAACCTGCTTTGCCGGCCCCGAATACAGCAATCGAGGCGGACTTCGTGTCATGACCCTGATGTTGGTCCTGCCTAGAGACGGATTGGTGGGCTATCAGTTCGATTCGATGGCTTGCCTACAGTCAGCCATGGCGCTTGGCCACCTTCGACTCACAGACAACGATTCGGCAACGCTACCCCAAGTTGAACTCCCCGATCGCCCCATCGGACGAGCCTCTTCCTACGCCGCCATTGCCCCATCGAAGAGTACCCAAGACTGGTTCGCGACACTTCGTCAATCGACTCGCAGCGTCGTGATCGGATGCGTCAGTCCCATTGGATTGCTGCATCAATGGATTCAGGAAACGATTCCGGAAGAGCGGGGCTTGATCAGTTTCTGTACCGGACTGAATCCTTCCGGTGATCGACCGTTCCGACTGGCATTTCTTCCACGCGTCAACGCGTCGCTGAAACGTCGATTGACCAACCAGTCAGTCCAGGTATTGACCGCACCGCTGCCGGCCAACTGACTGGGTGCATGAGGGGCGAGCATCCGGCTATCATCTGCGGGTTGCTTCCCCCTTTCGAGTCACCTGGACATGCTTCTCCTCTTTTCGCGGTTGACCTCTGCCGCCGTGGTTGTGGCGGCGTGCGGAGTAATCTGGTCGACCGTTGATGCGGCCGATGGCTCCCGCTTCGCCCACAGTGATAGTGACAAGCGGTACCTGCACTACATCGATCTCTACGACCACAACAATCAGCGGATCACACCCGAATCCGACCAGCCTTATTCCGTTCGCAATACCTGTGGACGATGCCACGACTACGACGCGATCTCGCACGGTTGGCATTTCAATGCGCTACGAAGTCACTTGCAACGAACGGGCAGCGACCGTCCGACTGACATCGCCGAGACGACTTCGTCGAGTGATGCCACGCATGGCCAGGTCGCCGACGGTCGACCGGGCGAACCATGGATTTGGACCGACGACAGGACAGGGACTCAGCTTCCCCTTTCGTATCGAAACTGGCCAGGCCGGTTCAATCCGGCCGACATCGGACTGACCGCGCATCAGATGACCGTCAAATTCGGCGCGAGGTTGCCCGGGGGTGGCGTGGGCGAAGGCAGCAAAAGAGACTCATCCGCTCAAAGCGATGACGACAACCAGGAACCCACCCGATGGCCTCTAACGGGTGATCTGGAAATCGACTGCTTGGTCTGCCACGCGGTAACAGGAACGTACGACTTCGAGTCACGACGCGACACGATCGACGACGAAGCATTCGCCTGGGCCGCCACTGCCGCTTTGCGACTGGGCACGATCAAAGGTGGTGTTTCTCGCATCAAGACGGGAAGCGACCCAGCGGACGACAAAGTCGCTGCGAAGCTTCCTCGCGTGACCTACGACGCATCGCGTTTTCTCGCCGATGGCAAAGTCTTTGTCGACTTGGTCCGTCAGCCCGAAAACAATGCGTGCTACCAGTGCCACAGCCAACGAGTGGTGGGCGATGATGGCATTGAAGCGCGGTGGGTCCATGATGACGACGTGCACTTACGAGCCGGCATGGCATGCACCGATTGCCACCGCAATGGAATCGGCCACGAAACCGTCCGCGGCTATCTGGGTGAACAGCACGTTGCAAGTAGTCAAGCGGCCACGCTGAGCTGCAGCGGTTGTCACCTTGGGGGCGATGACGGACGTCAGACCGCTGGATTGGAATCATTGACCCGTTGGACAAAGCGGCCCGGTCGCGTGGGATCACCGCTGCCGGGGCACAACGGGTTGCCACCCACTCACTTTGAAAAACTCAGCTGCGTCGCCTGCCACGGTGGAATTGCCCCGGCCGACGCCGCCAAACGTTTGATGACGTCACTGGCACACGAGCTTGGCTCCGGCGCTCACCGCAGCGGCAACGAGCTACCCAGCATTGCCGGCCCCGTTTACGCGCCGGCGGGCTTCCATCACGAAACGGAATCGATCGATTCCGCTGCCAATCACCCCGCGGGCAAACCCGTCACGACGCAGCGGGTGATGTGGCCGGCGTACTGGGGAAAGGTTGTCGACGGGAACGTCAGTCCGCTTTCGCCGGCGGACGTTTACGATGCAACCCGTCGGGCATTGCGCGTTCGCAAAGGCTTTGTGGAAGAACTGACCAGCGTTCGCCTGTCGACCAAGGACAAGCAAGCGATCTTGGGCGACGAACGTGGCAAGGCAAAGGAAGACGAATGGACCGACCAGGAACGCGAGAAAGTGGATGCCGAGTTAGCGGTCCGCGGTCAGTCTCAGTTCGACGAAAAGGTTCATGCCGCGTTGCAGGCCCTGCGAGAGGAACTGGGCGTTGAACAAGCGGTGTACGTTTCAACGGGTACCGTGTTCGCTCAGGGGGATAAAGATGCGACGCTCAAGCGGATCGAAGTGAACAATCCCGATGCGGTCGGCATGATCGCTTGGCCAATGGCCCACAACGTCCGCCCCGCCGGATGGTCATTGGGCTCCGGCGGCTGCTTGGATTGCCACTCCGAAGGCTCATCGATCTTTGCGTCTACCGTCACGCCCGTCGGTCCGGTTGATGTGGAGGCGTCGCCGATCAACATGGCGACGCTGCAAGGTTTGGATCCAGAACAAACCCTGCGATGGAATCAGTTGTTCGCCGGCCGCGGACTGTTCAAGGTCATGACCGCCGCGTCGCTAACGACACTCGCCGTGGTGATGTTGGTGGGGATCGGAGGCGCGGCCGCTCGACTGCGGCTTGCCCAGTCGACGCTCGCGTCCAAACACACGACCGACGTCCCAACGGAGACTCAGGCATGATTCGATTGATCGAACGGCTCGCGTTCCTGGCGCTACTGGTATCCGTCATCGCGCTGACGATCACCTCGTTGCCGCTGACGTGGGAAACGCACTTGCAAGGGGGTTGGTTGATGGCCCACATGATGTCCAGCGGTCTGATGGTTGTGGCGCTGCCCCTCTTCGCGATCGCGCGATTGCTACCCGCCATTGAGCGTCAGGGCCAGGCAGCGCTGCACCGTTTCGCCTTTTGGTGCGTCGTCGTCCTCGGAACGCTTACCATCGCGACGATGTTTGCGTGCATGTTGCCCATCGCATCCACCGAAGAGCTGAGCAGACTAATCAGTCTTCACGGCTTGGTCGGCATCGCCACCAGCATCGCAACGCTCGTCGTCCTGGTTTCGCGTTTCGCGGCCCCTCGCCAAGTGAAAGACTAGCTGGACAGCGGCATTGCAAGTCGCGGAGCGACGGCAATTGAAAGCCCAGGGTGCCAACCCTGGGACCGGTCGCCGACCGCCAACGCAAAAGCCCCGGCGGGGCGACATGAGTTGGCCATCCTCCGAGCAAGCTCCACAGGTCCGCTGAGCAGCACCGATGATCGACCGTGCCGCAAAAGGCAATCGACGAACATCGCCGCCGCTCGACTGACCACGAAAACGAGCCAATGCAGGCTCGGCGCGCGTCAACAGTCCCGGAAATTCGACGGTCCAGAGGGTACGGATTCCAAGTCGCGGAGCGACGGCATTTGAAAGCCCAGGGTGCCAACCCTTGTCTTTACCCAAGTCTCGCATCGGCTCTGTGAAACGCAGTGCCGACAAACCCAACAGATTGCCGAGTCAGTCGTGTCGTG
>JBCCUO010000381.1:0-4825 GCA_039196805.1 Planctomycetota bacterium
ATGGCAGAGCTGATGGAGCAGCTACGTCGACCTTTTGAAGCCCTGATGTGGCGGGCAATCGCAGCCACCTATCGCGGAGATGCTGGTCAGGTGGTTCCCGGACTGAACCAGCAGCGATTGGCTTTGCTTGAAGACCCACCGAAGCGAGACGAGGACTGGTTGCTTTGTGGTGTCAAACGACAAACGGCCAAGGCAAACGAGGCCCTCAACGAACTCCGACGCGACGCGCCATCGCGGAGGCCGATATCCGAGTCGTTGAAGGACTATCCGTCTCAGATACCGGTGTTCTCAGACGTAGCCCAGCAGCAGGGAATCGACGGTCGCTTTCTCAATGGTGAAGAACAAATCTTGATGCCTCGTTTGATCCACCATGGAATCGGCGGAGGTGTCGCGGTGATTGACTATGACTTGGACGGTTTCGCTGACCTGTATTTTCCCCAAGGAGCATCGATACCGGATCAGTGGCAGGGCAAACAACCGAATGATCTCTATCGCAACTTGGGCAACGGGGACGGTTTTCAGCGAGTCACGGACGCTTCGTCAGCGGATGATCGAGGATTCAGCCAAGGAGCAACCGCGGGCGATTTCAACGCCGACGGTTTTCCAGATCTGTACATCGCGAACATCGGGCGAAACACGTTGCTGATCAACAACGGGGACGGCACCTTCCGAAACGCCAGCGATCAGATCCAAGACGCGAGGTCCGTCTGGACCACCAGCGTCGCGATTGCTGATCTCAACGGAGACCACTTTCCTGAGTTGATTGACGTCAACTACGTCGACGACCCGATCATTTTCGTCGACACACAGCCCGACGAAGATGGCAACTACGCGCCCGTCTTGATGCCACGCCCTGGTGACTTTCAGGCCGCGTCGGATGATGTTGCGATCAATCAAGGTGATGGAACGGCGATCGTCCAAAGCCTGTCCTTGCCCGGGGGTGAGGAGCCTGCTGATGGATTGGCCCTGCTCGTGACAGACATCGACGGCCAGGGAGGCAACGAAATCTTCGTCGCCAACGACATGCGGCCGAATCACTACTGGGTGCGATCCGACACTGGCGATGCGTTTTCGATGACCGAGTCGGCGGTGATTCGCGGATGCGCCTTCAGCGGGAAAGGCAATGCAAATGCGTGCATGGGTATCGCTGTTGGAGACTACAACGAAAGCGGATTGTTGGACTTTGCGGTGACCAACTTCTTCAAGGAGCCGATGAACTTCTATCAGCAGCAACAGCCCGGGCAGTTCGTCGATGCGTCGGCGAAACAAAACCTGTACGAACCGGCGCTCAGCGTCAACGGATTCGGCACGCAGGCGCTGGACTACGACAACAACAGTCGACTGGACATTGCGGTCGTCAACGGTCATGTGCACGATAACCGCAGCGAGGAGATTCCGTTTCGGATGCAGCCGCAGTTGTTTGATGGGTCGGCCAAGCGTTTTAGCGAGGTGGCTGTCGAAGACGCCAGTGGATACTGGAGCACGCCCACGCTGGCGCGAGGCTTGGCCAAACTAGACTACAACCGTGATGGCCGAATCGATCTGGTGGTCACCCATTTGGATCACCGCCACGCGTTGCTTGAGAATCAAACGCGGGCGGCTGGAAACTGGTTGCAACTACGACTGGTGGGAACCGAAAGCGAACGGGACGCGATCGGCGCCACGATCCAGCTGCAGATCGGTGACCGAGTGCTGACGGACGCCGTTTGCACCGGAGACGGTTTCGAAAGCCGAAACGAAGCGATCGTCAGCTTCGGTCTGGGAGACGTCGCGATAATCGATCGATTGACGATCCGCTACCCGAGTGGCAAACAACAAGTCCACGAAGACCTCAACGCCAACCACCGTTACCTTCTCGTCGAAGGCCAGCCGCCACATCGGTACTGATCGATGTAGTCGACTGATCATTCCATCGTCGACAGACCAATCCGTGGTCCCGAGTTCTGCAGAAGCCAGACGTCGTCCCGTTGTCGGCGATCGGTTGCGTCCCTAGGCTTGCGGCGTGGGCTGGCGACGTCGACCCCATTCTGGCCCGAGGTCATCGCACCAGTAGCACTTTCAATCGCCAATGAACCCGAATTCTCATCGCATTGTTGCTGTCTCCTCGAGGCACGCTTGGTTTGAGATTCCTGGGATGCTCTTGTTTGTCGCGGCCCTAGCTTACGTGACCTACCTGGGAAGGCTCTCTGTAGACGATCCGTTTGAGGACAACGGTTTCTTTGAATCCGTTGCACCGTGGATGCTCGTCTTGGTGGTGATTGCGTTCGTGTGGAAGGTCTTCGATATGGTTCTCCCTACCGAGTATCTCACGACCATCACGAGCGATCGTCTTGAGTTTTCGATCCAGTCGAGCAAACCAGCGTTCCTACGATCGTATCGCGTTAACGGATGTACTTTTTCGCGCTCGTCAGTGCGGTACGTCTACACTCAGCCCTATCGGTGGTACCACGGAGACGACGCTTTTCGGCCCTTGATTCTTGTGACGTTTGATGATCAAGAAATGGAAATCGATCGGCATTTCGTGTCGGCCGTCAATCAAGACGAGTTCATTAACGCGATTGAGAAAGGATGGGGAGTCAACGTCTACCGCAATCTTCGTACGGAAGAATGCAATGAACTACCCAACGAACGCGGTGTAGCTGAAGATTCCTGACTCGGCCGAAACACGGATAGCGGCCTTGTTTGACTGGCTTCTAAGCAGCTTGGCCTGCGGAGTGCACTGACGATACTGTCAAGAGAACACGTCGTGAATCCGAGTCGCATTGCACCGCATAGATCTCCGCTTCGCGGTTTCAGTAGACCTATTCCGCCATCACAGTTTGCCCCACGGAGGGAGCGTTCAACAAACTAGCCAGCCTGCTCCGCAGGCCAGGCTTGATCGCCTGATTCCGGAACCGTAGCGGAACTCGCGTAGAGTTTCGCCGCCGAGTCTAGCCCAGCGAGCGAGCCGGCGACACATTGTCAAGAGATCGCTTCGTGGTCCCGAGCCGCCTTTCACTGCGAAGCGAGAGAGGATCGTCCGGGACATGAGTATTGCGCACTGCGAATGACCATTCTTGAAGCGTTTCGCCCGGGCTTGTCACGGTCGGACGGCAACTGGCAGCTACCTGCGGCTGCGCAATGCCAACGCTCGCGATCCACGCCGCCTCAGGCGGCGTGGATCGCGAGCAGGATTTGGATTGTCACGAGGCGAGTAGCAGCCACTTATCGCCACACCGGGACAAGCCCGGTGCAAGCGAGTCGGCAGCTGGTTTGCGTGACGATGATGGGTCGCACCTCCGAAAGCCTGCGCGGCTTCCGTTACGATTGATCCGTCGATGCGCTTCGCAGCGGAATTGGCTCGGGACCACGGAGTGGTCTGTCGACATTGTCGCCAGCCTGCTCCGCAGGCGCAGGCTCTGCGCTCCTGACTCCGAAACCGTAGCGGAACTCGCGTAGAGTTTCGTCCCTCAGCGGGCCGCGTCACGATGATTGGTCGCAATTTCGAAAGCCTCCGCGGCTTCCGCTACTTTTGACCGGTCGATGCACTGCGCAGCAAAAGCGGCTCGGGTCCACGGAGTGGTCTGTCGACGATGCCTCGCGATCACGTCATTCGCCGCTGTCGAATGACGTTGCGTCTTGGTGTTCCCTTTGCCGTCAGTTCCCCACTTTCGAACGAGAGCGACGGATCGAATCGGCGGATTTCCGGGATGGAAGTCAGCCATGGCACGTGGACTTGAAGCAACTCCTCAATTCGTGGGCGCGCCCCACCAAGGCTCACATCGGGATCCGTGTCCAGCCAGACGATGGGGTTTCGACGCTTTGAATCAGCATCGACCATCGCGTGACGCACGCCGGTGATTCCAGCCAGTGCTCGCTCCAACGTCGACGGATGCAGTTTCCGTCCATTGGAAAACACCACCACTTCGTCTGCCCGCCCAAGAAGACGCAGTTGGCCGGTCGCTTCGTCCCACTCGACGTTGTCACCGGTGCATAACCACCCTTCGGAATCCACCACCCGAGCGGTCGCATCGGGGTCATTCCAGTATCCCAGCATCGTGTGTGGGCCGCGAGCATACAGAACCCCATCAACGATTTTGGTTTCCCATTCTTGCACCGGAGTTCCGACGAGGCCAGGTGACGCATTGGCTGGGGTCGCGCTGGCGATCACGGGTGAAGCCTCGGTTAGTCCATATCCCTGAATGACGATCACGCCACGACGTTGCCACCGTGCGAAGGCCTTCGCCGACAGCGCGGCGCCTCCACAACCAAGCAGCCGCAACTTTTCACCCGGGATCCCATCGTCGGCACATTCCATCAACCGGTCAGCAAGACTGGGCACGACATTCGCCAGGGTCGGCCGCACTGCCGGGGCGAGAGAGGTCCATGCTTCCCATCCAAGACCGATGGCCAACGTACTACCGCTGAGCAGCCACGTGCCCAGGTCGCAAGTCCGCGCGTAGGCGTGCGAAAGTGGCAAAGATGTCAGCCGCACGTCATCGGTCGACTGGGGGACACAAGCCAACTTCGCAGCCGCGTTGCCCAGAAGGTTCTGGTGAGAAAGGGTGACGCCTTTCGCTTGGCTGGTTGTTCCGCTGGTCATCAAGACCAGCGAAGCGGACTCGGGATCGATCAAGTCAGATCGCCGTTGCAGAAAACCGACGGCTTGGTCGACGGGCATCACCTTGGTGAGGTTGACCGATTCGGCATGACGGCATTTCCAATCCGTGTTGATCCAGACGCCTTGGAAACGCGACCAACTCTCACAGCGTGCCTGCCCGGGAATCCGACCATCCAGCGACACTTCGATTCGTCTCCCGACCATGCACGCCAAGGCGACGGACAC
>JBCCUO010000382.1:0-4822 GCA_039196805.1 Planctomycetota bacterium
CTGGGAGCGGTCCGCAACACTTCCATACCGATCGATGCCATGCTCACTTCCTCAAGCCTTAGTGCTTTCCGAATCTGGTTCGCCACTTGTGTCGTCCTTTTCGCAGGCGTGACAGCCTCTGTCGCGATCGCCCAATCCAAAGCGGAAACGGAAGAAGCGATCGATGCAGGCACGCAAGTCACTTTGGCCGAAGCGGCTCTGACCGAAAGCAGTGGGCTTTGCTTCTCTCGGATCGACCCGCATTGCGTTTGGACGCACAACGATTCGGGTGATGGACCCAGACTGTTCGCGTTTGACTGTCGCAGCGGGGCACAGTCGGGTCAGTGCCGACTGAGCGTCTCCAAGGCAGTCGACTGGGAAGACATGGCGGCGTTCACCGACGAAGGCGTTCCCCGGCTGTTGGTCGCCGACTGCGGAGACAACCGGTCACAGCGTAGCAGCGTTCGAATGTACCTCTTTGATGAGCCTCGTCCGGACACCGATTCCACAGTCCAGCAACTGACGACCATCGAGATGAAGTACGCTGACGGACCGCACGATTGCGAAGCGGTCGCCGTTGATGTTTCCCGGCGCCAGATCGTGATGGTGGCCAAGGGTCGTTTGCCCTTTGCCGGGGTCTATGTCTTGCCGCTTCCGAAGCGTAGCGAGACCGCTCGAACGATCACTCAGATGGCCAAACGCGTGGCCACGCTGGCGATGCCGATGATCACGGCGATGGACCTAAATGTGTCGAACGGTGATCTGTGGCTCTGCAACTATTGGGCAGCATTTCACTATCCCAAGACGTCTCCCGACGTCTCGTTGGCCAAGCAGTTGAGCAAACCGGCCGATCCGATTCCCCTGCCCCGGTGGAAGCAGATCGAAGCTTTGGCGCTGGACGACGAACAGAGGGTTTGGATCACCACGGAGGGCACGGCGCTGCTGGGAAGGCTGAAGATTCCGAACGGCGCGTCGCAATAGTCTTCCAGCGAGCCTCATCCTGCACCATGCGAACGCCGTACGGTCAGGACGCCTGGCAAGTATCGGGACGGACTATACTGCTGCGACTTGGATGACGGCTCACCCTGTTGGTCTACTTTCCCTCTCTGCGTGTTTTCTGATGCGTCGTAACGTCTCGTCGTTTGTGTACTTGATTGTGTGGTTGGCCGGATCCATGGGCATGGCCGCCGACCCGCCCAACTTCATCGTCTTTATCGCGGACGACATGGGCTGGGAGGACTGCGGGGTGTACGGCAATCCCGCGATCCGCACGCCCAACATCGATGCATTGGCAGCCGCTGGTTTGCGCTTCGACGCCGCCACGCTGACCTGTTCGTCATGCAGTCCCAGTCGTTGTTCGATCCTAACCGGACGCTATCCGCACAGCACGGGAGCTGGCGAGTTGCATCTGCCATTGGCGGCGGATCGTGTTCTGCTGACGACGCCGCTTCGCCAGGCAGGCTACTGGACCGCCGCGATCGGGAAGTGGCACTTGGGTGACGAGGTGATGGATCAGTTCGACCTGATCAAGAATTCGCCCGCACCACAAATGGGAACGAACTGGGTCAAGACGCTTCGCGGGCGCCCCAAAGACAAGCCGTTCTTTCTGTGGGCAGCTCACTACGATCCCCATCGCGCCTACCAACCGGGTGCCGTTGATCCTCCGCACGATGCCCAGCAGATGCGGGTGCCACCCTATTTTCCGGACCATGCCGATGTCCGCGAGGATTTGGCACTGTATGCGGATGAAGTTAGTCGCTTTGACGTGCACATCGGAATGGTGCTTCAGGAGTTGGAACGCCAAGACGTCGCAGACAACACGTTTCTGCTGGTGATGAGCGACAACGGGCGCCCCTTTCCCCATTGCAAGACTCGAGTGAATGTGCCGGGCGTGCGGACGCCGTTCATCGTCCGTTACCCGCGAAACGTCGCGGCCGGGAAGGCCACTTCCAGTGTCGTGAGCAGCGTGGACATCGCGCCGACCATCTTGGAGCTGGCCGGCCTGGAACCAATTGACTCCTTCCAGGGGACAAGCTTTGCACCGGTGTTGGCGGATCCCTCTGCAGCGACTCGGCAGTACGCCTTTGCCGAACACAACTGGCATGACTATCGGGCGTTCGAGCGGGGCGTTCACGACGATCGCTTTTGCTATGTGCGCAATTGGTTGCCCAACACTCCGGCCACTCCACCAGCGGATGCAGTCAGAAGCCCGACGTACGAAGTGATGAAGCAACTGCACCAAGCCGGAAAGCTCTCCACCCAGCAAAGCGACAGTTTTCAACTTCCGCGTGCCACGGAATTCCTGTTCGACGTGCAGGCTGATCCACATTGCATCGACAATCTGGTTGACCAGCCGGAACACGCGTCGGTCTTGGCAGCGATGCGCACCGCGCTCTCCGATTGGCAAACAGAGTACGACGACCGCTTCCCCGGCGAAGACGAACTGACACCTGACGGATTTGATCGCGAATCGGGCGCCCGCATCATCAAGGGACGGCACCCTGATCTGGTGGGAACCAAATAGATGATGCTGCAGCTAACCGGCTGGGTGGTCTGGTAGACTCGTTGGCGGGTCAATAACACCCGGCATGGATCGCCGATGGCGGGCTGGAACGACCCCTCTGACCGGCGACAGCATCAACACATTCAACGGCACGATGAGCCCGGATTCTGGTTCGATCAACGATCCCCTTTCGACACCGCCCTCGTATCATCCGCCCCAACGATCCAGCACCTCGGTTCTGACCGTGTTGGCGGTCATCGGATGCGGATTGCTGGCCATCTGTGGCGGCGGATTGGCACTGATGTATGTCGCGGTATCCCGGATTGCCAACGGCGGCCCGGAAGCAGTTGCGGTGCCCGAAAGCCGTGAGTTTGTTGAAGACGAGGCTCGATTCAACGCGTCGCTCAAGCGAATCGCGCTGCCTCAGTCCGACGACTCGCGCGAGAATCAATCAACTGCTCGTGATTTCTCGTCGGCGGAACAGTCGTTTTACGATTGGTTGGTGGAGACGATTGAGTCAAGTGAATCCGAGGAAGACGTTCCCTTCGACCGCATCGGATTCATTGCCGCCATCGATAAGAGCCGCTTTGACGCCCAGCTGGACCTATTCGACAAGCTGGCTTTGCGAAGGGATCTGCAGCTGTACTATCCCGCTCCGGAGCTGGAAGAGCAGTTCAACATCTTGGACGTTCGCATCGCGGGCGACGGTCAAACGGCGGAAGCCGACCTGATCTTCTACGCGGACTACAGCGATGCGTACTCGTATCAGTGGTTCTGCAGCAAGACCGAAACCGGCTGGAACGTCTACGACTGGCAGCGAATGGAATACGGACGACGGATGTCGGACGAATGGGCCGGCTACATGCGCTATCAAGAGCAGTCAAGAGCCATGGGCTATGACGACGCGATGGGGTTAGTGGGCGAAGCGATCGATGTGATGGAAGAGGATGAAGAAGAAGCGGCTCGTCTGATCGCCCGGGCCGAGTCGACTCGCATGCTGGACACGGACTGGCCGGTCGCGGCGTTGCGGATCGCATGGGGCTATCAGCACCTGGGTCGTGACGATGAAGCGATTCGGGTACTGGAGAAGCTGCCAGAGCATCAGCGGACTTGGGGTGTCTGGTATTCGCTTTCGATGTCGTACGCCAACCAAGATCAACCCGACCTTGCGTTGGCGGCGGCCAAGCAATTCGAGAAACGGTCGCCGCATCATCCCGAGCTGCACTACTTGATGGCGGTCTTGCTGGAGGCCAAGGACACGGGTGAAGACTCGGCCACCCGCATCGATCGAATGATGCAGCGGGCACGCGTGATGCCCCTGGACGTGTTCGCTCGTGATGAGCTGCTGGAGAATGCTCCCGAGGAACTGAAGTCCGAGCTGCTTGACTTACTGACTCGCTCGAGGGCACCAGCCGAGATCTGGGTAGGTCTAATCTTTGAAGCCTGGTGGGATCCAACCCTGACCGAGACCCTGCTACGCAGCGCCGATCAGGTTGACCAACGTGTGTCCGGTTTCAAACGACTATTGGAGGGCCTCCAGCATGTGCATGTCGGCGAGTACGCGGTGGCAGCGAATCAGTTTCACCAGGTGATCGACACGACCGATTCTGCCGCAATTAAAGATCAGGCAACCGAACTGTATCGCCGCGCGCAAATCGATGCCGGTCAGTTTGCGGATTGGTTGCGCAAGGCAACCGATGTGCAGGAAGAGCTGCAGTACTTGGCCCAGTCGGTGTTCGAGGATGAATTCGAAGGGGACGCTGATAAGCTTAGAATCGCAATCCTGGATCTGCCGCCAGACTGGCAGGAGTCTCTTTGGGCGCAAGCGCTGCTGGGGTGGTCGACCGTGGAGTCAGCGGACACGACGATCGCCATGGAGCACTACCGGCGCGTGATCGATCATCCCGACGTTGCCCGGATCTATGGAAAGCACCGACAGCCGACCGAGTTCTACGACCTGGACGACCCGGCCGTCTTGATCACCGATTGGTGCCAAGGGCAATACATCGCCATGCGTGCCGTGGACGGGGACGAACGCGACTTGTTTACCGCTTGGTCAAAGAATGCTCAGACGGTGTATCAGCTGACCGACGCGGTTTGTTCCAGTCCAGATCCGGCCCGATTGCTTGCGTTTCGTTCTCAGCTGCAATCGGTCATTCAATCCGAATCGAACGGGAATGATGAATCTCCAGTTCATCCTATTGTTCCACTTGTGAAAAGAATGGATGCCGAAGCGCAGTGGAATGATGGCAAAGCTCGCCTAGCCTGCGAGACGATGCTGAAATCAATCCGAATGATCGGATCGACCACGACGGACGCTTGGGCGCCGCCTGGATGGCA
>JBCCUO010000383.1:0-4819 GCA_039196805.1 Planctomycetota bacterium
CTTCAGGCGACGGTCGGAAACGAGATCCCCGCAGCTAAGCCTGCCATCGGATGTAAGCAGGAAGTCAATCCACTCGGTGGCATGAACCAGTGAGTGACGGTAGTCGTTGATGCCGCCCTTCCTGCCCAGCCGGAATCCGGCTGCGTGGTTACCCGTTTGGACCATGCCGCGAAATTGCATCTGGACAGACATCAAGCATCGCTTTCCGTCGCCAGTAAGCTCGCTGGTCAAAAGGCAAAGCGTGCGATCCTTGGCCGCCGGTGTGACAGCCCAGCCATCGACCACTTCCCAGTCCGTCAGAGGGTTGGCCCACCAGTCCGGACCGACCCAGCGTCTGCTTCCGTGCCAGTGGTCGCTTGGCTCAGCGAAAGACGAACGTCCGCATAGGAATGGGAAGCAAAGCAGGGCCAGGGCGAAAAGAGTTCGTGGCTTCATGGGTGCTTGGTGTGTCACCGGTCCAGGGCGCGGCCCTGGATTATTGAGTGATTGATCGACGGTGGGTTTCGTTTCCCGCCGGACGACCGCCAGCCGCTGGGAAATCTCTCAACACCGCAAGGCAATGCTGACGCTAGTCGTCGGCTGCATTGTAGGGATTGGACGTTTGGTGCGGTTCTTGCCGCTGCTCGACGTCACTTTCCCCAGGATCGCCTTCATGAGGGACTCCGATCTCTTCGTTGAGCCAGCGCCCCAGATCAATCAGCTGGCATCGTTCGCTACAAAAGGGGAGCGTTTTCGACTCGTGCACGCGAAACCGCCTTTGGCACGTCGAGCAAGTCATCTCTGCGTTGGACGGTACACCCATTGGTCTCTCTCGGCAGCTTCGGTCGTGAATCACGGTTCCAGCTGAACCTGGATTGTCACTATCGACTCATTGTGAGTGTCGGAAAGCGACGTTGTAAAGCCGCTACGTGGATCGATGCAATTCAACCGGCACGATCCGTACCGCTAGACCTTTGTCATCGGCTCGAAAGTTCCCATCCAGTCGCGCCGATGACCTGGGTGTGACGGAAAGACTCTGTCGCCTCCCTTTCCTTTCAGTGGGCGTGATTTGACCACCAGGATGTTTCCTGCGGTCACTACAGTTAGCCCGTGAATCCGCCCCCTTCCAAGTAAAACCACGAGGGCATCATGCTTGTCCTTTCTCGACACCGTGACGAAAGCATCATGATCGGCGACGACGTCGTCGTAACCATCGTGGACATTCGTGGCGACAAAGTCCGTCTGGGTATTGAAGCTCCCCAGTCGATTCCGGTACACCGACAGGAGGTGTACGAAGCGATTCAACGCGAGAACAAGCGTTCGAGTCAAACGGGTACGGACGCGACGAAGAACGTACGTCCGCCACGCAACGGCTAAATTCGCGTATCGCAAAGCACCAGCCGCACGGCGCAAGCCGAGGTTCCGGCGTCGATCACCCGCCGTGCATTTAACATCCCCGCCGCGACCAGCGTGCGGGCAAGGCTGAAACGTGTTTAACGACCGGACAGCCCCATCACGTTTGGAATCGACTGATTCGCTCGTCGCTCCTCTGGTTCGCGGCGAACGCCGGCATGGGTCCAAGAACACGATAGCGCGAAACTTCTCTTCGGATCAGATTGATCCGACATTCTGGATCAACGCGCGTTCATTCTGAACGCGTCAGCAAGGTTTGTCCGTGTGCGCTACCCGATTAGGACGGCTGGCGCGATTACTCGGCCAATCTACTCTCTTGATCGATCACTTCTCACCGCTTTTCGCCGGTTGATCGATTCTTGTGGCCAACGCTTCGAGTGGACGGAGATTTCTCCGTCATGGCACGTGGTCACCGTGTGACCCTCGTGCGACTTGACTTCATGCCGACCGAGTGGCCGGCGCCAAACTGTTCGTCGGTCCTCCGATCACTCGTCACTTCGTAGTGGGAAACATCTATGACACGCATCAACACGAACGTGCAGTCGCTGGTTGCACAAAACCGTTTGCAATCGAGTAACAACGACTTGCAGACTTCGTTGACTCGACTCAGCACCGGACTTCGCATCAACAGCGGTGCGGACGATCCAGCCGGTTTGATCGCCAGCGAAGCTCTGCGTAGCGAAATCACCAGTCTTGGTAAAGCGATTGGCAACACACGCCGCGCCAGCCAAATCGTCAGCACGGCTGACAGCGCCCTGGGTCAGGTCAGCAGCTTGCTGAACGACGTCCGTGGTTTGGTGGTCGAAGCCGCCAACTCGGGTGCGTTGTCGGACGAGGAAATCGCTGCTAACCAGCTTCAAATCGACAGCTCATTGGAAGCGATCAACCGAATCGCTCAGTCGACCACATTCCAAGGCCGAAAGTTGCTGGACGGTTCGCTCGACTTCGTCAGCACCGCTGGTAGTGTCAGCTCGGTTTCCGATGTCAGCATCGACCAAGCCAACCTGGGTCAGACTGGCAGCATCGACGTGGAAGTCGTCGTCAGCTCGGCGGCGGCCCAAGCCGAAGTCACAACAACGGGCTTCTCTACGGCAGCCGCAGCGAACGCTTCGACCGCCAACCTCGCCGTCGCGACCCAAGACATCAACGGTGAAGACATCGTGATCACGGGTCCGGCAGCCTTCGATACGATCGTCATCGATGACACCGATACGGTCTCGAACACGGGAGCGGCTTCGTACGACGCAGGTACCGGAACGCTGACGATCTCGGGTAACTTCACCGGTGATGGTACTGGCGGTACGGTGACGGCTGACGCCGACGCACAAGACATTCAGGATGCCATCGACGCGCTCGAAGGTTTTGTTGCGACCGGGGCTTCGGCTGCTGGTACCGCTGCCTTACCGACGGCCGCGACCGTCGGTACAGCTGCAGCCGGCCTGACGATCACCGCGACAGAGGACGGAGCAGACTATAACAACGTGACCGTCAACTTCGTTGCAGGGTCCTCCAACTCAGCGGACTACGACAGCGAGCAAAAAATTCTGACGGTGACGGTCAACGATTCGGCGGCTCAAACAGCCGCAGCCATTGCGACCGCCATCGGATCGGCCACGGTTGACGGCGCAACTCCAACGTCAGCTGTGTTTTCAGCGACGGGTTTGACGGATGCGTCGTACGACATCACCGAGGGAATCGACACGATCTCGACCGGAACAACGGGTGGAGAAGTGCTGACTGATGACCTGGTCTTCCAGCTCAACGGAAGCAGCGGTGCCGAGACATTCAACTTCGGGTCGGGAACTTCAATCGATCAGGTTGCGGCTGCCGTAAACCTGGTCAGCGACAGCACCAGCGTCTCGGCATCGGTCAACACCAGCGGAGCCTTGGCACTGACGTCGACAGGCTATGGAAGCGACGCCAGCGTTTTGGTCGACGTGATCAGCGAAGGCGCCAGTGGAACGTTTGAGTCCTCGCTTTCGGATACGCGAAGCAACGGAACCGATATCAGTGCGACGGTCAACGGCGTTTCGGCCAGCGGAAGCGGTAACAGCTTCTCGATCAACACCAGCACGTTGGACGTGAGCCTGACGGTCACGGATGGCAGCAGTTCGAACTTCTCGTTCTCGATCACCGGGGGCGGAGCTAAGTTCCAACTTGGTCCGGAAGTGACCAGCAACCAGCAAGCCAGCTTGGGTATCGGCAGCGTTAGCACCGGCCAACTGGGTGGTGCTTCGGGTCGACTGTACGAGTTGGGTAGCGGGCAAGCGAAAAGCTTGACCAACGATGTCAGCGGTGCGGCTGAAGTGATTGACGAGGTCATCGCCAAGGTCACCAACCTTCGCGGTCGATTGGGTGCGTTCCAATCAACAACGTTGGAAAGCAACCTGGTCAGCTTGAGTGAAACATCGGCCAACCTGCAGGAAGCAGAAAGCTCGATCCGCGACGCGGACTTCGCTCAAGAATCAGCGAACCTGACTCGGGCACAGATTCTGGTTCAATCAGGTACCAACGTGTTGGCCTTGGCCAACCAGAACCCGCAAAACGTCTTGGCACTGCTGCGATAGTTCTTCTCGACAGCACGATGACACGAAAAACGCCCCGTCAATCGACGGGGCGTTTTTTTGTGTTGCCAGCAGCTTGTATCATCGCGGTGGGCGAAACAGCAATCAGGCTTTCCGCACGACTACTCAGGCAGCCGGCCGACCTGAATCCGCGGGAAGGTTCCCGTCAGGCCTTCTCGCATGAACGCGACCAAGTCCATCTCCTCCGACTTGGTGAGCTTCAGCTCCTTCATCTTGTCGCTCAACCACTCGTTGGCGTGCCCGCCCTTGTTGTACCACTCGACGACTTCTTCCAGCGACTTCTGGCTGCCATCGTGCATGTAAGGGGCGCTGATCGCCACGTTTCGAAGCGTTGGTGTCTTGAAGGCGCCCTTGTCCTTTTCTGCTTTGGTAACCTCGTAACGCCCCATGTCGGGTTTGGCATCCATCATGCCGACGCCGAGATTGTGATACTGTTCGTCCGCAAAGTTGGCTCCAGCGTGACAGGCGGAGCAGTTGGCTTTGCCCGAGAACAAGTCCATTCCTCGGAGAGCCGCGTCGCTCATTGGATGTGCCGCCGCCTCCCTCTTCAAAGCGGCGTAGTCGTCGGCCAGATCGGGATCTTCGTCTAGGAACTCCAGGTCATCGGCGAAGGTCTTTTCGAATCTGGCAATTGGTTCTTGGTAGTCGTACGGAGTCGGCCCCGTGACGATGACACGCTCGAACGAAGCGATCGCCTTGCCGACATTGTCGATTGTTACGCCATCGTCAAAGATCTTGTTGAACTGGAGTACGTATCCAGGGATCTCCGAGAGTCGCTTCACGCATCCATCGTGCGTGAAACCCATTTCGATCGGGTTGGCAATTGGTCCGACGGCCTGTTC
>JBCCUO010000384.1:0-4818 GCA_039196805.1 Planctomycetota bacterium
ACGCCGGCGCGATCAATATCACACCAGCTGAATCGGTTGCCTGGGTATCACTGAGACCGATGCCGGGAATTGACGGCCAACCTCTGGTGGACGAAGTCAGGCAGCAGGCCGAGTCGGGTGGCATGGAGTTCGAGGAGCTGGCCGGTGGCGATCCGTTGTGGGTCGATGCCGACGCCGACTTTATTGGCGAGTTCTGTCAGTTAACTGGGGCGCGGCCACGCACGGTCTGCTTCGGAACCGATGGCGGGCAATTTGGCGAACTGACGAGGCGGATCGTGTGCGGTCCCGGCGACATTGCCCAGGCCCACACGAGTGACGAGTGGATCAGTCACCAACAAATGCAGCGGGGAATCGACATTTATCGACAAGCCTTGGAGCGATGGTCTTGCGGGTAGGGAAAGATCAACACAAGTCGTGCAGTTTTACTTTACCCTCCCTCCGGGAGGGTAGCGAAACGGGCCTGAGCGAGTTCACGCGGGGAGGGCGCTGTGCGCTCGTTGTCTACCGAAACAGCCGTTATCTCTCCCCGAAAACTCGTTCCTCGTCTTCGAACCTCCCGGGCGGAGGGTAACATTGACAAATCCACTGTATTGGTGAACTCAAAAACTGCAGCGGCCCTTTAGCTTCGAAGCGGCGGTTTTCGACAGCCTGGAACGCAGTCTCAGGACCAATGCACCCCAAAGCCACAGTCGCGATGGTGGTAGGCTGTTGGTCGGGAATCCTTCGCTCACACTTCTGGTTGGGATCCGTTCATTCCGCGAAGGTAGCGATTCTTCGCAGCGTTTGCATTCACACAACGCTATTTCAACGCTTGCTTCAAAAAGTCGCTCACGCGATCGCGCGATGCAATCTTAAAGAATGGCTGACCGCCATGACCTGCCCCGGGAAGCACGTCCAGTTCCGATTTCACGCCGACATCGATCAGTGCCTGATGGAGTCGCTGGCTTTGTTCCAGCGGCACGGACGCGTCCTTTTCGCCATGCATGATCAAGGTGGGCGGATCATCCTTGCTAACGTGGTGTAGGGCGCTCGCGTCCTTGGCTAGCTTCGGCACATCCGCAACCGTAGCCCCCAACAGCTTGGCTCCGTTGGAAGCCGCAACCTCCTCTTTCGTCCGTTTCGGTCCCACGACGTTCGGCGGCATCGTTAGCAGGTCGGTTGGGCCGAACCAGTCGACCAGGGCTTGCACGCGACTGCTGGTCGACTCTTTTCCGGGGTAGGGACGCGTCGCGACCAGTGCCGCTAGATGACCTCCGGCTGAACCGCCCCAAACGGCAATGCGACCGCCGTCCAAATCGTACTCGTCGGCGTGATCACGAATCCAGCGAACCGCGTCATAACAATCGTTGATCTGGGCCGGCCATTGAGCTTCCTGCGTCAGCCGATAGTTGATGCTGGCGATCGCGAACCCATCTGTCGCAAGCTTCGCCGCGCATCGATACGCTGCTTCCTTCGCTCCACCGTTCCAGCCCCCGCCGTGAATGAACACGATTACCGGCAGCGCACCAGAACGCTGCTTCGGCAGAAACAAGTCAAGCAAAAGCGCTTTCGTTTCCCCTTGACCTTCCGTTGAATACTTTTTGTATTCAATGTTCTTCAATACCTTCGCTCCGGGCGGAACCTGAAGCCTCGGCTGCTTTGCCCGTGGCGGTTGGGCCATCACGCTGCTGGCGGTCAAGCACCCAGCAACCGTGATCAGGCAACCGACAAAAAGAGGACGGGGACAGGGTCGGAACATCGTGGCGCCTCTTGGCAGTGTTTGCGAACGCGATGACGATAGGATACTAGGATTGCCCCGAGTTACCCAGAGAACACGCGAAAGACAGTGGATGTGATCGACCCGGACGACGTCCGGCAAGCCGCCCAGCGGATTAGCCTGCACGTACTGCGAACACCGTGCGTCCCCAGCGAGGTGCTGTCGCGGCAACTGGGTTGCCAAGTCCACTTCAAGGCGGAAAGCCTCCAATATGGTGGTGCATTCAAAGCACGCGGCGCGACCAACGCGGTCTTTGCGCTTAATGAGGATCAAGCCGCTCGCGGTGTTGTCACCCACTCGTCCGGCAATCACGCGGCGGCGCTGGCCAGAGCCGCCTCGCTTCGGGGAGTGCCGGCGCACGTCGTGATGCCTGAGAACTCGACGCCGTCAAAGATCCGAGCCGTCCAGTCGTATGGTGTCGAACCCATCTTTTGCGATCCCACCACCGAAGCGCGAGCCGAGGCTGCGGAATCGCTTCGGCAGTCGACCGGTGGGATCTTGGTGCATCCGTACGACACGCCGACGGTAATGGCGGGGCAAGGAACCGTTGGGCTGGAAATCACCGAACAGATGCCTGATCTGGATACGATTTTCGTGCCCGTGGGAGGTGGCGGATTGCTTTCGGGGGTTCTGACGATTGTCAAGGCGACCGACAAGCGGATTCAGGTCATCGCCGTTGAACCGGAGTGGGCGGACGACACGGCAAGGAGTCTGGCGACGGGCGTCCGGCAAGTACCGCATCGATACGATTCCGTTGCAGATGGCCTGCGGACCGCGGTCGGCGAAAACACCTTCCCCATCATCCGTGCTTTGGTTGACGATCTGATTTTGGTTAGCGAACGACAGATCCTCACCGCGATGCGAACCATCGCTGAGTCCGCCAAGTTAGTGGCCGAGCCATCCGGTGCGGTCGCCTTCGCCGGCCTGTGTGATCGCGTCAATGACTTCCAAGGCAAGTCCGTCGCCGTCATCATCTCCGGAGGCAACCTCAACTTCGGCCGTTGCCAACTAGGTACCGCCGGCACGTGATACAACATCATCACGATGATTTGGAACTCTCGTGATTCGTCACACGCTCCAGCGGATGAGCCCATTCGGTGCTAGCCGCTTTTCTTTGCGCGAACTCCTCGGTTAGAACTAAAGCGCCTCGTACCGAGAATCGCTGAAAGCGATAGCGACGGTTTCTCCATTGACCGCGATCCCATTGCAAAATGTGGTAGTCTACTTCCCGGTGATCGGAGTCCCGAATCGCAGCCAGTGCGATGACGGAGACTTATCCTTTCTTCTTTCTCCGAAACAATGAGAGTAGTTCCATGAAGAAACCGTTAGCCACCTTTGCCGTGTTACTTCTGGCCACGACCTACGCCTTTCACGCGGGCTCAGATGAACCGAACGGCGAAAAGGAGTTGGTCACGCACAACACCTCTGAGCTTGGAGAGCAGCTGATCAGAACGCTGTCCGAGAGTCTCAGACAGCGACTTGCCGAGTACCGACTCGGACGGACCACACCCGCCAAGGTAATCGCTGTCAATCGGGAACTCTATGAGGCTCAGCTTGTGGCAGCTGCTGCTGATCAGCGGAGCGACGTCGCAGCAAGCTATCTTGAACGCGCGAAGGAAGTGGAGTCCATAGCGGAGCGTCGCGTCAGCAACGGAACGGGGACATCGATGGACGTCCTTGATGCGAAGGCTTCGCGTCTACGAGCAACCATCGAACTGTCCAAGGTTACCTCTTTGTAGCGTGACTGTTTCTTCGCTCTGTGGGACCGGGCATTGCGGTAACGTGTGTCAGTGGTAGTCGTCTCACGGCGTAGACGCATCTTCCGCCGCGTCTTGGGCAGCATGGCGTGTTTGACCGCTGCTGGATTCACTGTGTCTTGGCTCGTTGCCGGAGCACTTGTCGCTCCCGCCCCGCGTCGGATTGGTGATCCGCCTCCGGAGCTGAAGGCGAGCGTGTTCGCCGTGCGGAGCGACTCGGGTTCATTGATTTCCGGCTGGCATAACCGACCCGAATCAAGCAACGGTGTCATCGTCTTGCTTCATGGCGTACGAGGATCGCGCCTGTCGATGCTGGATCGAGCGAGGGTACTTCATCGTGCCGGCTATTCGACGGTCATGATCGATCTGCAAGCACATGGCGAGAGCACGGGTGACGCGATCACGGTTGGATACTTGGAGCAGCATGACGCCCGCGCCGCGGTCGAGTGCGCTCGGCAAAGTCATCCTGGTGAACCGATCGGCGTGATCGGCGTTTCGCTCGGCGGAGCAGCAGCTGTTCTGGCATCACCATTGAACGTCGACGCGTTGGTCTTGGAATCGGTGTACCCGAGTATTCAAGAAGCGATACGCAATCGCGTCTCGGCCCACCTTGGTCCCTTTGCGCCCATCCCGGCTTCGCTGCTGATCATGCAGCTGCAGCCCCGATTAGGAGTTTCTCCGCAAGACCTTCGCCCGATTGACCACCTCCCCGATGTCGGTTGCCCGGTTTGCATTGCCTCAGGTTCCGACGACCCGCACACCACCAAGACCGAGACCGAAGCAATGTTCGCTGCGGCGCCCGAGCCAAAACAACTGTGGCTGGTCGACGGTGCCGCGCACGAGGACCTCATGAGTCTTGACCCGAAATCCTACCGCAATCGGATCATTCGCTTCTTCGACCGCCACCTTCGCCACCATCGATAACCAACGAACTTACGCGGCGATTCATTCAATCCTCCCGCGGTCTCCGGCAATGGCTTGGCGACTCCAAGTGCAGACGCGTTGTTGATCACCTGGACGCCGTGCTGAGTTTTGACACGGGCACTATCAAACAGAGTTGCATATGAAAGCCAGCTGCCGATCGACTGTTCGGCCCTATTTGCCGAAGCGTTTGTCACTCGAAATGCCGGCAGCCAAAACGTATGTCATCAGGTCCCGAACTTCTTGTGGGTTGAGTTGATCGAGCAGCTTCTCTGGCATCTGCGAGACCTTTGATGGGGCGACCTCCTCGACGTCATCAGCATCGATGGCGATCGCTTTCGCCTCATCCGCGATTGGGTAGACCGTCAGGTCGCCGTTGGGCTG
>JBCCUO010000385.1:0-4818 GCA_039196805.1 Planctomycetota bacterium
AAAGGGGCTTGATCTCCTGTCGCGCGATGCGACCGGCGGCGCGCATGGTCGATTCACTCAGCGTTTGTCCAACCAAAAACGCTTCCGCTTTGGGGGTCCTCAAAACCACTGGCCCGACCCCCCCCAAGGCAACCCGCGCCGCGTCGATCCGAGAGTCGCTGAAGTCCAGAGCGATCGCCGCCGTGAACGTGCTGATGTCCATGTCTCGGCGCTTGGATACTTTCTCCAAGTGAACTCGCGTCGTTTCAGAAGGCACCTCCAATTCAATCGAGACCAACAGCTCGTCGCAGCTCAGATCCAACTGCTTGTACCCCAGGTAGAAATCGTGTAGCGGTACGACGCGACAACCTCGTACGCTGGCCAGGCGGACCCTGGCGTGATGGACCAGGAAACCAGGAATCGAGTCCGCAATCGGAGATGCATTGACCAGATTGCCGCCGACGGTACCCATATTGCGTATCTGAGGGCTGCCAAAGCGAATCAAGATCTCGCGAAACGATAGGAAGGCTGGGTGCTCTGATTCGATCGCCTCGATCAACTCGGTCCATGTGACGCTGGCGCCGATCGAAAACCATTGGCCAGATGGCTGAATCGTTCTCAGTTCCTCAAGCTGTCCGGTGTAGATAATCTTGGCCGCGTCAGGCTTCCCATGATTGAACCAAACACCGACGTCCGTGCCTCCGGCGACGACGCGGGCATCGGGAAACTCGGCCCTCATCGCGATCGCCTGATCCAGGGTGGCCGGAATCAGGAAGGATCTTTCGGCTGACTCCAAACGAATCGGTTCTCCATCATCCAGCTTGGAAGCGTCGTTCAGCAACGACGCAGGTGGATAGACATCATTCATTCGCCGCAGGGTGGTAGCGTCGACGGACTGGCCCGCGTCGATGATCTGGGCGTACCCGGTACAGCGGCAAAGATTGCCGGAAAGGCCAAGCCGCATCGATGCTTCATCGAGTCCCGCGGTCGATGACTCCTCCACCATTCCGTGCATCGTCATCACAAAGCCAGGCGTGCAATAGCCGCACTGGCTGCCGTGGCAATCCACCATCGCCTGCTGAATGGGCGTCAACGAATCGAGGTCGGAGGACAACTCCGGTGCGCCTCCCAATCCTTCCACGGTGACCACGTGCGCTCCGTCCAACTGGTATAGGAATGCGATGCAGGAATCGATCGGCTGATAATGAAAGGACGTCCGACATGCAGCGGGGCGACCAACCAGTACAGTGCAGGCACCACAATCCCCTTCGCTGCAAACGATCTTGGTTCCGACTTGGCGAAGCTGATCACGCAAATAACTCGAGAGCGTCCAACCCGCGAATGACGCATCCACGCGGTGACGTCGACCGTTAATGTGCAGGACAAGTTCGTTTCGCATAATCCTCTCACGCCGTGGGGGAGCCGCTCTCGTCCCAACCCTAGGTTAACCGCTATCCTGGCTGTTTCGCCACGCACATACGAAGTCCTCACTGATCCGTGTCCAACACAAAGCCCCATTCAACCCACGATGGCAACGCATCAGCCCTTGCCGAGCTATTGGCGGGTCGTGTGATGGCCATGTGCGATTTCGTCGCCGAGCACACGGAAGTTCCGGGAGAGATCACGC
Source organism: Planctomycetota bacterium (assembly GCA_039196805.1). Taxonomy (GTDB): domain Bacteria; phylum Planctomycetota; class Planctomycetia; order Pirellulales; family Pirellulaceae; genus JBCCUO01. The sequence goes on from JBCCUO010000385.1 coordinate 1,607, forward strand.
GTCGTTACCTGACGCCTCCGACGCATCAAGTTCATGCGCTGATTCGGTCGTGGATGGACGAGTTGGGGATGGATTCCCGTATTGATGCGGTCGGCAATCTGATCGGTCACCTGCCAGCTGAAACCAACGATCATCAGGCCAAACGACTGTTGATTGGGTCTCATATCGACACGGTCCCCGCCGGGGGGCGCTACGATGGCGTCTTGGGCGTGATGGTCGGCCTTGCCGCCGTCCAGTGCCTGCAAGGCACTGCGTTGCCATTTGGCGTCGACGTGATCGCGCTCTCGGAGGAGGAGGGGATTCGATTTCGACTCCCCTACATTGGTAGTGCCGCGCTTTGCGGTTGCTTCCAGCCGGATTGGTTGCAACGCACCGACAGCCAAGGCACATCGCTGGCATCGGCGATCCAGCAGTACGGTCTCCGCTTGAGTGACTTGGATGAGACCGGTTACTCGACTGATCAAATCATCGGCTTCTTGGAACCTCATATCGAACAAGGTCCCTTGCTGGCGTCGGTGGACTGTCCCTTGGGCGTCGTCGAGGCGATCGCGGGACAGTCCCGGTTGCTGGTGAGATTCACGGGCCGCGCCGGGCACGCTGGGACGACTCCGATGCAACTCCGTCACGATGCCTTAGTCGCGTCCGCCCGCTGGATCGATCAAATTGACGATCAGGCCAAGCGGATCGATGGACTCCGACTGACGGTTGGACAGTGCAGCGTGTCACCAGGTGCCCGAAACGTCATCGTAGGCCAATGCGACCTCTCACTCGACATTCGACATGCCGAGGACGCTGCGCGGATTCGTGGAGTTGAGATGGCCGAGCAGCTTGGCGACTCGATCGCTCGCGCCAATCAAGTTGAGTTCGAGACGTTGGAGAACCAATCTCAGCCGGCGTCGACGATGGATCGTGATCTCTGCGACGCGATTCGACGGTCGTTGCGTGTCAAGGGATGCGATGAATTCTCGCTCGTCAGTGGAGCCGGCCACGATTCGGCGATGATGTCCACCAAGTTTCCCACGGCAATGCTTTTCTTGCGACAACGGCGCGGCATCAGTCATCACCCTGACGAAGACGTCGACATCGACGATGTCGCCCTTGCCATCGACGTCTTGGCAACCACCATCAAACAGATAGCGTCGGAGAATCACGCGTCATGACGTCACCACCCATCAGACGCAGTCCCCTTGGCGAGACCCGAACCAGCGTGCAATCCGATCACGCCCTGGTCGGGACCGACTCGCATGTGCCCTCGCCACTGTTTGGCTGGAATGATACCTCGGGTGTCATGCTGATCAGTCCCGCGATGGCCTCGGCCACCGGCGCGGGCGCACGACGCGGCCCCGGATTCGCGATGTACTTGGCATCGCTTTCCGAGCATTCATCGACTCGTGCTGCTCCGGCGGGCATCCAGCGCTGTTGCTATGTCCTCGAAGGTGCTATCTCGTTGGACGCTCAACCATTGACCGTTGGCTCCTACGCCTACCTGCCAGCAGACAGCGAGTACGATTTGCGTGGCCAAGCTGACCTCGCCCAGCTGCTGGTTTTTGAGAAGCGTTACGTTCCTCTGCCGGGAGTCCAGCGGCCCGGCGCGATGGTTGGCGACGTGCACCACCTGACGGCCGAGCCTTTCTTGGGAGATCCCGATGCGATGCTGGCCAACCTGCTTCCCGATGATTCCGCGTTCGACATGGCGGTCAACATCTTCACGTACGAAAGTGGCGCGGCCCTACCTTTTGTCGAAACCCACATCATGGAACACGGGCTATTCATGACGTCGGGGCAGGGAGTGTATCGGCTGTCCGATTGCTGGTATCCGGTGGCTCAAGGAGATGCGATCTGGATGGCCGCCTACTGTCCCCAGTGGTTCGTGGCGATGGGTGGCAAACCGGCACAGTACATCTACTACAAAGACGTCAATCGGTTTCACCTGCCGCCCGCGATTGACCAGCCTTGAACGACCAAAGCGTCCCGTTCACAGCCAACTGCCCAGAGTGACTCGCGTGTCCCATATCGACTTGACCATCGACTCGGATCGAGTCGTCGCGGAACTGAACGAGCTCTCCCAGTTCAGCGAATGCCCCGAGCCCTCTCCTGCGGTGACCCGGATTGTTTTTAGCGAGCAAGATCTGCAAGCTCGTGACTATTTGAAACAGCTCTACGTGCAGGCCGGCCTGGAAGTCCGCGTCGACGCGGTCGGCAATACGTTTGCCCGCTGGGTCGGCGACGACCCCACCTTGCCGGTTGTTGGAACGGGTTCTCACACCGACGCGATCCCATTCTCCGGCATGTACGACGGGACGGTCGGTGTGCTGGGGGGATTGGAAGCCATTCGATCGCTTCAGTTGGCTGGATTCCGGCCACGCCGATCGATCGAACTGCTGATGATCACCAGCGAAGAACCAACCCGTTTCGGCATCGGCTGCACCGGCAGCCGCGTGATGGCGGGCTTGCTAGACAGCGATGACCTGGACGCTCTGACGGACGAGTGCGGCGATTCCTACAACACCGTGCGACGGCGGGCCGGATTCTCCGGCGACGTCGCTGAGGCGGTGATTCCCGATGATTACTACCAAGCTTGGGTCGAACTGCACATCGAACAGGGACCTGAGTTGGAACGAAAGCAGCTCCCCATCGGAGTGGTCACCGCCATCGCAGCTCCGGCGACCTTGGTGGTTGAAGTGGTCGGCGAAGGCGGGCACGCCGGCGCCGTGTTGATGCCTGGTCGACGAGATGCACTTTGCGCCACCGCTGAGATGATCTCGTTGGTGGAACACTTGGCTCAGCATGCTCCCAGCGATGATCTAGTTGCCACGATCGGCGAGTTGCATGTCCATCCGGGGGCAGTCAACTCCATCCCAAGCCGGGTGCGTTTCACGATCGACTTGCGGGACATCGATCTCACATCACGCGACGATGTGATGCAACGTATCGAATCGGGACTGGACGAGATTGGCCGTCGCCGCGACGTGCAGGTGATCACGACCACGCTGAATGTTGATCCACCGGCGATCGCATCGCCAATGATCGTTGACGCAGCCGCACGGGCATGCAAGTCGGCGGGATTGACCTACCAGAAGATGGTCAGCCGTGCCTACCACGACTCGCTGTTCATCGCGCAGGTTGCCCCGATCGCAATGATCTTCATCCCCTGTCGTGGCGGTGTCTCCCATCGGCCGGACGAGTACTGCACACCCGAGCAAATCACCGAC
>JBCCUO010000386.1:0-4799 GCA_039196805.1 Planctomycetota bacterium
ATTGGACGATGTCAACCAGATCGCGATCGACCACTTAGGCAATCCGCAAACGGAGATCGTCGCGTCGGCAAGGGCGGGACGAGCGTCCAGCCTTCAGTCGTAGCATCCAGCGGGTCGCGTCAACAGGGGAGCGCTGGCGAGCAACGTCCGGAGTGACGCGTTGGACAAACCCGCGGGTCGCGACTGAAGGTTGTCCCTGCTCACACGGGTCGGCGCAGCGAATCGAGCTTTTCGGAGGCAGCGCCGCTGTCGATTGCGGTCGCGGCCATCGCCACGGCCTGTTTCAGATCGTTCGCTTGATCAACCAGTAGCAGTGCTGCTGCGGCGCCCGCCAAGACCGTGTCGCGGCAGGGGCCCGGCTCGGATTGCAGGATCCGGCTGATGATCTCTGCGCTGTGCTTCGGATCTTGCGCCGCCAAGGCTTCGTGACCGGCCGGGAACAGCCCGAAACTACCTGGTGTCCAGTCGATCTCGGTCACGCGGTCCGGTGTGACGTCGATCACGTGGGTGACACCGTCCAAGGAAACTTCGTCTTGGCCGTCTTCGGCGTGCAGGACAAACGAACGTCTCGTTTCCAATTGACCAATCGCGGCGGCGACCTTTCGCTGCGCTGCATCGGTCGATGTTCCCAGCAATTGATGGGTGGCGCCGGCAGGATTGCACAGCGGGCCGAGTAGATTAAACAAGGTCGGCACCGCTAACTTGCGGCGAATCCCAACGACATGCTTCATCGCGGGATGGAGTTTGGGAGCAAAGCAGAAGCATATCCCGGTGTTGTCCAGACGTCTGGCCACGGAATCGGCATCCGATTCGATCTTCACGCCTAGCACTTCCAACACATCCGCCGAACCACTGTGGCTGGTGGCTTTGCGGTTGCCGTGCTTGGCGACCGGCACACCGGCGGCTGCTGCGACAATCGCTACTGCCGTGCTGATGTTGAACGTTCCGCTGCCACTGCCTCCCGTCCCACAGGTATCCAGCAGAACGTCATGGCTGTGGGGGATTCGCGTCATTGCCTGACGCATGGCGGAGGCTGCGCCCACCAGTTCGCTGACCGCTTCGCCCTTTTCACGCAGTGCCAATAGCAGACGCCCCACCGATTCTTCGTCGCCTGTTCCCTGCAGCATTTGCTCGATCAGCTGCTGAGTTGTGTCGACGTCCAGATCGCGACCCTGTTCCGCATGGCGAATGGACGTTTCAAACTGGTTCATGGAGCTGAATCGGGGGCGGGACAAGTGGTGTCGGCGGAAAAACGATGCCGAATGCAAAGGATTCTTTGCTTGGGCTACATCTCGGGGCCGCCGGATTCTACACTACCGCGATGACACGCAAGATCATCATCGATTGTGATCCCGGTATCGACGACGCCGTGGCCCTCTGCATGGCGTTGTTTGATCCAAGGCTTGAGCTGCTGGCCATCACGGCGACAGCGGGCACCATCTCGGCCGAGCAGGCAACCAACAACGTGACCGCGCTGGTGGAACAGTTAGACCCGCCACGCTATCCCAGGATCGGACGGGCGACAACGCCCCAGGATGCTCCGCCGATTGACGATCGTGAACTGCATGGCCGCGACGGTCTGGCCAACTGTCACTTCGAATGTGTTGACCGGCAAAACATCAATCACAGCGAGAAAGTGATTGCGGAGTTGATTCGCAAACACCCTGGTGAAGTCACCTTGTTGTGTTTGGGACCCTTGACCAATTTGGCCCGCCTCTGTCGACGCGACCCCGCCGTGGTCAGCATGATCGACAAGGTGGTGATCAGCGGCGGCGCGGTGACGCAAGCGGGAAACGTCAGTCCTGCCGCGGAATTCAACATGTTCTTTGATGCAGCGGCCGCGAAAGAGGTGTTCGCATCCAGCACGACCAAGAGCCTGGTGCCGCTGGACGTGACCTAATCGCTGTTGTTCGGTGTCGACATCTTGGAGAAGCTGCCAGCGAAGTACACGCGAGCGGGGAGGCTGCTGCACCGAATTTTGCCTTTCGCGTTTCGCGCCGCGCACCAAAAGCTGGGTAGGGAACTGATCCCGCTTTACGATCCGACGACACTGTTGGCTGTGACCGAGCCGCAGCTGTTCCAGTGGCGAGAAATGCCCGGAGATGTGGAGACACGCGGTGAGCTGACCCGTGGGATGACCGTCTTTGATCGGCGTCTCAGGCGTCAGTCTCCCGAGAACATGGAGGTCGCGATGAAAGTGGACACCGTGGATGCCACCGAGGCGATCATTCGATTGCTCCGGTTCGCCGGCCAACAGGGTTAGCTCCTTTTGTCCCTCGCGGAGCACGGTTGGAATCCGCTAGGGATTTCTGTCCGCAGCCGCTTGGGGCAGCTTGAACGGCTTGGCGACTTCAATGGGTGCCAGTTTCAGTTCGCCGGATGGTTCGTGCAGCATCGAGAACGTTTCACTGGCGGCGTACTCAGGTAAGGTCTTGCCTAGCTGGCAGTATTCCTGTGCCCGCGGTCCGCAGTACTGGGGCATCACATGGGTGACTAGGGCCACAACCACTTCGTTTCGACGAATGTCTGTCGACTCACGGCGAAACAACCTACCCAACAAAGGAATCCGTCCAAAAAGAGGTGACTCGGCCGCGCTGTCGACGTTTTCTTCGCGAATCAATCCACCAATCACGACGCCGCCACCATCGGGTACCAAAACGGTCGTCTGAACCTCGGTCGTTTCCTCCAGGGGGAAGCCGTTGGGTGTGACCTGTCCCCCCGAGACCTTTGGCAGCACCGACATCAGGACCCTACCGTCGTTGGTGATCACCGGGCGAACCGTCAGCACGACCCCGACCTCCAAGAATTGGACCGATTGCACAGTCGTGCTGTCGGTGGTCGTCGAAGTGGAATACGGGAGTCGCTCGCCGATTTGAATTCGTGCTTCCTGGTGATTGACCACCGAGATTTTCGGAGACGCCAAGGTCCGCGAACAGGTGCTTTCGCGAATGCTCTCGAGCAATCCGTTGACGTCATTGCCATCAATTTCCAGTGCGACCCCCGGTCCGTTGCCACCTTCGACAAAGTTCAATCCCGTCAGAGAGACCCGCGTTTTATCTAGCCTGGCCAGCAGGCGTAAATCCACTCCGTGTCGTTGGTCGTCATCCAGCGCGATTTGCAGGACGTGGGCTTCCACCAACACTTGCTGCGGAGGCACATTGATCTGGGATAGCATCTCGGCGATTCGCGCATGGGCGTCGGGAACGTCCTCGACGACCAACAACTCTCGTGTTCGGAGTTGGTCACCCGGATCGGCCCGTGAAAAGAACGCATTGCCGGCCGGAGACAGCAAACCGGTTGCAATGCTTTCGACATCATCGGCAGCCACATAGTCCAGCGGATACACCTGAACCAGACGACCCTGGACGTGCGGTTTCACTGCGGCGCCCGCCGGTGTCACGTAGAGCAGGTTTCCGGTGCGATGCCAGTTGAATCCGGCGACACCCAAGACCGCATCTAAAACCTCATGGAGCTCGGCTTCCTTGAGGTGAACGGTGACCGATCCCTCAACCTCCGGTGCAACGACCAGATTCAGCCCATGGTGGTCCGCAATCATCCTCAGGATCGTGGTCAATTCCGCTTCGGTGGCGACCAGGTTGACTTGATCGGCGGTGTGCTGGATTTCGATATCGCTGGTATTGAGCGGTGCTTTGGCGATTGGCAGCATGCTGGCATCGGATTTGCCACCCGATGGGGACGAAGAGTCCAAACGCACCGTGCCGTCAGGGCTGGTTCGCGATGGGAAAGCCTCGTTGCTGGGCGCTGGAGCGGGCGGAGATGGCGAGGACTGCTGATCGGCCACACTCTGGCTGACGGTGCGTGTAAACGCTTCAAAATCGGATTCCTCCTGTCCCTGTACCGGTAGCGCGACGAGCCCGGATGCCAACAGGGCCCAGCCGACTACTAGCTTGAAGAGTCTCGTCAGGACGGAACCAGCATTCATGAGTGTCATTTACGAAGTCAGCGCACCAGGTCCGGGTGAGACTCGGTTCCGCGAGCAGGCACGCCGATCACATGCGAGGATTGTGCCCCCGCCAACATCTCAAGGACGATCTTGTGATCGATTGGTCCTGATTGACGCTGCCCTGACGGAGACCTAAAACGCCCCTCCATCGACATGCGCCGGGGGCGTATTCGGATCCTGTTAACCGACTCTACCAGTGTCTTCGGTATCGGTCGCTTTGATCACGACAACCGCGAAAACGACCGTTTGCGGCACAGACTTCCTGGATTCCCCTGTTTGACATCCGTTTCAGCGGTTACTGACCCGCACTCCGTGGGGGGCCACGTCAAGAATGCGCCGACCATCGGGTAGCGGTTGCCCGGAGCGCATGATGGCGTCACCAATCAGCGCTTGCGTTTCACCGGGACGACCGTAGATTGCCCGCACGACAGGCGGTGGAGCCTTGGCTACGCTTCGCAGTTCGGATGAGCGAAAAGGTGTGAATTGGGTGACGCGACGCTGAGGCGTCGCCGCCGCAATGTCCGGCTTGCGATCAAGCCAGTAGTCGGCCACTGCATCGGAGATCACCAAAGTTCCTTCGGAAGACGTCTTCGATGGCGACGAATTGGCCACCGGCGTGACGGGTCCACTAGTAGGCGTAGTGCTCAGCGCCGGTGAGGGAGCCGCGGCGCCTGCCACGTCACCACTGGGTGGGCCGTTGCTTGGCTCCGTGTCGCTCGGCTGAAGGACCAGGGCGATGACCAATCCAACGGACAGGACGCCGATCAGCACGAGCTGTTTCTTTTTTTTGTTCATGCCACTTTCAACGCTTGTTGGGCGTCCGACTCACGATGCG
>JBCCUO010000387.1:0-4798 GCA_039196805.1 Planctomycetota bacterium
CGCATTACTTGAAGGTGATGGCGCGGGACAAGATTGGATCGTTCATGGAGGCACGCGACTGCCAAAACTGGTTGAACGACTGGATCGCCAACTACGTCACTCAGGACGCCAACGCGTCGGCCGACGTCAAAGCGCGATACCCGCTCGCAGACGCACGCGTGGAAGTCACCGAGATCCCGGGGGCTCCAGGGTCGTACAACGCGATTGCTTACCTGCGTCCATGGCTGCAGATGGAAGAGTTGACCGCCAGCATGCGAATGGTCGCCAAGATTCCGCAAAAGAGCGGCTGAGAAGGATTCCACTTGGATTCCAAAACGGCGTTTAGGACTCATCCACAAGTAACTTTTAACTGCCCGATCAGCCGCACTGCGATAGCGTCCTCATAAGCGGGTGCTAACGCAGATCGGCTGATGAGCCATTCGGCCGTTTATCTGCGAACGAGTTCTCAGCGAACATGAGCCAGGCCGACTTTCGCTCCCAGCCGGCATCCCAAACGTCACCGACCTCCGAAGCTTCCGGGTCCAAGGCTGCGACGTCCGAGACGTTCTTGGATCAGGTGTTGGGCCAGTCGGACTCGGCACCGGCATTGGAGACATCCGGCGGAAAGGACTCCTCGTCGTCGCATTCGCTGGAAGAATTTCTCTCCGCCGCTTCGGTGGGCGAGTCCTTAGCCGCTTGGCTGGGCGATGATTGGGAGCATAACGCCAAGCTCGATTCGACGGCTGCGGTCGCGCGTCGGTTGTCGGCCGACGTCGCCGTCATCGACGGCCTGCTGAACCAGCAGCTCAATGCGGTTCTGCATCATCAGCGGTTTCAAAAACTGGAGTCTTCCTGGCGGGGGCTCAAGTACCTGACCGATCGGGCCGACCAAGAGAGCGACCCGATGATCCAGGTACGTGTGATGACGGCGACCTGGAAAGAATTGGACCGCGATTTCGAACGCGCGTCCGAGTTTGATCAGAGTCACCTGTTCAAGAAGATCTACGAGAGTGAGTTTGGGCAGGCTGGAGGCCAACCGTTCACCGTGCTGCTGGGCGACTACGACGTTCATCCGCGGGTCAGCCGCGAAAAGCCGACCGATGACGTCGCGATTCTGCGAACGATCTCGGGAATCGCCGCCAGTGCTTTTTGTCCCTTTCTATGTGCTGCCAGCCCCGAGATGCTGGACTTGCAATCGTTCTCAGAGTTGCAGGTCACGCGAGACCATGCCGAGCGGCTATCGCGAACCGACTACCTCAAGTGGAACGCACTTCGCGAGACCGAGGACGCTCGCTTTGTCGGCATGCTGTTGCCGCGAATCTTGATGCGTGGTCCCTATGCGGACGATGGTTCGCGGATTGATGGGTTTCCCTTTGACGAAGACGTCGCGGACCCGACGTCGTCCGACTATCTGTGGGGAAACCCGATTTACGCTTACGCGACCGTCTTGATGCGAGCGTTTTCCGAAGGTGGCTGGTTGGCCGATATTCGCGGTCTTCGCCAGGATGAAGAGGGGGGCGGACTGGTCACCGACCTGCCCTCGCTCAGCTTTCCAACCGACTCGCGGGACGTCATCCCCAGGCCGGTCACGGAGGTCTCGATCACCGATACGCTGGAACGTCAGCTCAGCGATGTCGGGATGGTTTCGCTGTGTGACTGCAAAGATACTCAGATGGCGGTTTTTGCCAGCGGACAATCGATTCAGAAACCGAAACAGTACAGTGACCTGGATGCGACCGCGAACGCTAAGATCAGCGCCATGCTTCCGTACATCTTCACGGTGTCGCGGTTTGCCCATTACGTGAAGGTGATTGCGCGAGACAAAACCGGTTCCGTCACGACGGCGAAGGAACTTGAGACGATTCTGCAGGATTGGATCATTGATTACGTGACCGCTGATCGCGAGGCTTCGACGGAAATCAAGAGTCGCAAGCCGTTGCGTCGAGCGGAGATCACGGTCAATCCCGATCCTGGTCGTCCCGGATCGTTCTTCTGCGTGATGCACCTCTCGCCCCACTACGAATTGGACGAGATGGTTGGCAGCGTTCGACTGACGACACGTTTGGGATCTGGATAACACAACCAGCAAAGGAATTTGCCGTGAACGCCTCGATGAGCAACAACCCGACCGAATTGTTTCGTGCTGGCCGGCTGGATGAGGCGGTCGACGCCGCCCTGTCTCTGGTGAAGGCAAGGCCGACGGAGGTGGAACTGCGCTACCAACTGGCCGAGATGGCTTGCGTGGCGGGCCAACTGGATCGAGCCGACCGTCAGTTGGATACCGTGATCCAGCAGTTTCCCAGGTCCGCTGTGGGGGCTTCGCTGACGCGTCAATTGGTTCGCGCCGAGCTGTCCCGCCGCGAATGCTTCCAACAGGGACGCGTCCCGGACTTTTTGGCCGCGCCTGGAGAGCGTGTCGAACTGCACATTCGCGCGATCGCCTCCCTACGCGAAGGCGACATCGGCGAAGCCGTGGACTGCTTGGCCGAGGCAACCGAACTGGAACAGCCGGTGGCGCTGAGCGTCGACGGCCGGCCAGTCAATGCGATCCGTGATCTGGACGACTTGCTGGCCCCCGTCTTGGAAGTCCACACGTCGACCGGCAAGTATTTCTGGGTGCCATGGTCACAGATCGTTGAACTGGAGCTGCACGCTCCGGCGCGACCGATGGACCTGATTTGGCGGCAAGCGACCCTGTCCGTCGCCGACGGTCCCACCGGAGAGGTCTACTTGCCGGCGGTTTATCCGAATCCGACCGGCGAAGCACAGGCCGAAAGCTTGCGGATGGGTCGCAGCACCGATTGGTTGGAAGTCAGTTCGGCGCTGGTTCGTGGTCAGGGTCAAAAGATGCTGCTGGCGGGCGAGGAGGAGGTCGCGTTCATGGAACTCAAATCGATCGCCTCCGCCGACGATGACTCAGCGGATGATGATCAAGACGCATGAGCCGAGTGCCCCATGACCGGCCGCTGATCGCCAGTTTGCTGGACCGCTTGATTGACGAAGAGCCGACCAAGCGGACGGAATCGCCGATGAGCCGGACGCAGTTGCTGACGCAGATGAAACAGAGCGTTGCCCGCGACCTGCAAAACCTGCTCAACACACGCTGCCGCGCTACCGGTTGGCCACAAAGCTTGGACCAGTTGGATCAATCCCTGGTGGCCTACGGTATCCCCGACTGCGTGGGGATCAACACGGGATCGCGGAACCAGCAAGAGCAGCTGCGGCAGATGATCCTGCGGAATGTTCAGACGTTTGAACCGCGTTTGACCGGCGTGCGTGTTTCGCTTTCGGAGACGAATGACGAAGCCGATCGCGCCCTCCGTTTTCGAATCGATGCGCTGCTGAAGGTCGACCCGGCGCCGGAACCGGTCGCGTATGATAGCCGGCTGGATGCGACGAGCGGGGATTTTGAAGTGCAAGGCGTTCGACGATGACGGATCGACTGCTGCCCTACTACAACAGCGAGCTGGAGTTCTTGCGGCGGTTCGGGGCGCAGTTCGCCAAGGAGCATCCGAAGATTGCCGGGCGGTTGCGGCTGGGCGACGACCTTTCCGAGGACCCGCACGTCTCGCGAGTGATCGAAGCCTTCGCGTTGCTGTCGGCGCGAACCCGCTTGAAAATCGACGACGATTTTCCTGAGATCACTCACGCCCTGCTGGGTGTTCTGTATCCGCACTATTTAGCGCCGGTTCCCTCGACCGCGATCGTCGAATTTGCGCTCGACAAGCGACAAGCCGAGATGGTCAGTGGCTACAGAATCGAAGCCGGGTCGATGCTGGAGACCGAATCAACCGACGACGGTTCGTGTCAGTTTCGGACCGCTTATCCAGTGAAGCTGCTTCCGCTGACGGTGGCTGACGCTGGCTACAAGGGTCAACCGTTTCATTGCCCGCCATCACCTCGCGTGGCCAAGGCGGAGTCAGTCTTTCACGTTCACCTGCAGAGCTTTCGCGAGTCGATTCCGATCAGTGGCATGTCGGTGGGCACGCTGAGATTCTTCATCCGTGGCCTGTCGCGTGCGGCGATGGATTTCTATGAACTGATCTGCAGCGACGCCACTGAGGTGATCATTGGCCGCAGCATCGATGATGAAAACGCGATCCGGCTGTCGCCCGAAGCGATCGTTCCGGTCGGATTCGAACAGCAGGAGTCGCTACTGCCGACGCAGCCGCGGTCGTTTGCGGGCTATCACTTGCTGACGGAGTATTTTGCGGCACCCGAGAAGTTTCTGTTCTTTGACGTTGCCGGACTGACGCCGGAGAGACTGGTCGACTTTGGAAACGACTTGCACCTCTTCGTGTTGCTGGATCGACATGTTGGCGACGTGGCGCCGTTCGTCGCGGAGGACACAGTTCGTCTGGGCTGCACGCCGGTCGTGAATCTTTTCGAGCATCGCGCCGAACCGATTCGTGTGACGCACGGACGAAGCGAGTATCGGATCATTCCGGATGCCCGCCAGCCTCGCGCCTTTGAAGTGCATTCGGTCACGGACGTCACCGGCATCGATCCCGCCAAGGAAGAGTCGCCCTTCTTTCCCTTCTATTCGGTTCACCATCAAAGTCAGCGAGAGGAGCGACGCGGTTTCTATCACCTGCATCGCCGTGACGCCGAACTGAGCGGTGGTGGCATCGACCGGGCGACCGACGTGTTTCTTTCGCTGGTTGACTTGGACTTCAATCCCCGGTCGCCCGATGGCTGGGTGATCGACACGCAGTTGCTTTGCACCAGTCGCAACCTGCCGGAACGTCTGGAGTTTGGCGGCGGACGGCCACGGCTACAGTTGCTGTCCGGGGGACCGATTCAGTCGCCCAAGTGTGTC
>JBCCUO010000388.1:0-4780 GCA_039196805.1 Planctomycetota bacterium
GAGCCTGCGGGTATCGAATTTCTGGTCGGACCCGTCACGCTGGCGCGTTGCGGTTGATGATCTGGATGAGCCGCTTGGCGCGAGCCTGCGCGAGCCTGGGGGTATTGAATTGCTAGTCGGACCCGGCACGCTGGCGCGTTGCGGCTGTTGATCTGGATCCTCTCGCTAGCGCTTGGGGCTGAGACTTTCTCGACAAGCCGCGGCCATTGATTTCTCTGCGTGACAACCAATTTTGAAAACCGTCGTGAAACAAATTCACTTGAGAGCCCTTGTCGGGGGCGTCGGCGACTTCGTATAGGCATCGGACACGTTGCTCCCCTTCCGACTGCCAGGATCTTCGCCATGACCACGGCGCCAGCAAACACCCGTTTGGCTCTATCAGTTCTGATCGCTTGCACGCTGACCGGCTGGTTCCATGCGATCGTTGATCTGCCGGTGGCGAATGGTCAGAGCCTCGCGTTACCGGCATCATCTGGCTTCCAGCAACGACCCGGATCGCCGAGCGATCGACCCGGGACCGGAGCCGCGTCAGGCGGCCCGACTGCAAGCAATGCGAAAGTAAACAGTGGCCCTGCGACCGCCCAGCCCACGACGCCTCCGTTTCGTGGTGGGTCCCCCGCCGTCAATGCAGCTGCCGCCGCACCTCGTTCACCGCAGGTGACCAACAGCAAGTTCGGCTCCAACGGCGAATTGCCGAATCAGTCCGGTCAGTACGAACATACCTACGCGCTGGGCGCTTACACCGGATACCTGACCAACAACGATCGTCCACACCAGGCGGTCATCGATTGGATAATGCGTGAAACTGGTACGGACGTTTGGCACACCGAACCGTTCGGCTATATCTCGGCCGACCGAGACAATCTGTACGTCTATCACACCCGCGAGATGCACGAAGTCGTGAAGCGAGTCGTGGATCGATTTGTGGCCGGCGAAAAAGAGCCCCAAGTCATGAGCTTGAAGGTGTTGACCTGTGGGAAGCCAAACTGGCGTAGCCGAGCCCACATGCTGATGCAGCACGTCACGGTCGACTCGCCGGGCATGCAGGCTTGGCTCCTTTCCAAAGAGAACGCCGCCGTCGTGTTAAGCATGTTGCGAGCTCGCACGGACGTGCGTGAAATCCAGAATATCAACGTCGCATTGCACAACGGTCAGACCGAGAAGCTGGCCAGCACGCGGGGACGCAATTACGTGCGAAACGTTCGGCAGTCGCCCGCCGGTTGGCCGCCGTATGAGCCGGAAACCGGTGAAATCCAGGAGGGGTACCGGTTGGAAATCAGCCCCCTGCTGAGCATCGATCGCCGCACGATCGATTGTGTCTTGAAGGCAGATATCGACCAGGTCGACAAGTTGGTTCCGGTGGAGTTGGAACTGCCGCTGCCCAACAACCAGGTCCATCGCACCCGGATCGACGTGCCTCAATTGGTCAGTTGGCGACTGCACGAGCGATTCAAGTGGCCCTCGGACATGGTGCTACTGCTGTCCTGTGGTGTGGTCGCCAGTCCCGAGCGGAATCAGATGGCCATTCCGCTGCTGAATCTGAACAGCCTGACCGGCACGACTGCGGGGCGTGCCGATGCTTTGATGTTTGTCGAGTTTCGCGGTCGGGCCTCGCAAAACCTGACGACCGCGCCCGTCTCGCCAAAGATCTCTACCCGTCCCAACCTGCCAACTCGTGGCCGCTATTAGGCCGACCACCTTGGAGGTCGCGCGGTTTTACTTCACCCACCCTCCGGGCCCTCCGGAATGGTCGCGAAACGAGCCTAGGCGAGTTCACGCGGGGAGGGCTCCATGCATATGTTGTCTGCCCAGACCGCGGTGATCCCTCCCCGAAGACTCGTCCCTCGCCTTCGACCCTTCCAGAGGGAGGGTGACATTCGTCAGTTCCTTGCATTGATGAACCAAAGAGCCTTACCACCTTCTGATCGGAGGGTCAGACGTGTTTGAACCACCTTCCCGCTGGCAGGCTGTATTCTCTAGAATTCGCGGCCTGACTTGCTCCGGCAACGCCGGTCCGTGAACGACAGCCCACCCTTGATGCATGCCATCCCTTCCCGTTGATTCTGACTCCGCTCGCCGTGTCGTCATCACGGGACTGGGTGCGATCACGCCATTCGGTTGCACGGTTGAATCACTCAACGATGCCCTCCAGGCCGGTGAATCGGCGATTCGGCCGATGACTCAGGTCCCGCTGGACGTCCTGGCCAGCAACTACGGCTGCGAGGCGGTCGAATTCACCGGCAACATCGAAAACTATGGGCCGCTGGAAAAGAAGCTGCAGCGGACGATCCGCAAGGGCAGCAAGGTGATGGCCCGAGAGATTGAAATGGGCGTTGCCGCGGCCCAGCGTGCGCTGCTGGACACTGGTTTTGATCCCGCCGTCTTTGACTCCGAACGCACGGGCGTTGTCTACGGCAGCGACTACATCATGTCGCTGCCCGAGGAATACGCTGAAGGGATCAAGGCAACGATGGTCGATGGTCGCTTCGAATTCACGCGATGGGGTGAATTGGGACTTCCCAAGGTCAATCCGTTGTGGTTGCTGAAGTACTTGCCCAATATGCCTGCCAGCCACATCGCGATCTATAACGACTTGCGCGGTCCCAACAATTCAATCACCCTGCGGGAAGCGTCGGCCTACGCCGCGATGGCCGAAGCGTACTCGACACTCCGCCGCGGTCACGCCGACGCCTTGGTGGTGGGGTCCACCGGAAGTCGTATCCATCCGCTCAGGTCGCTGCACGCGACCATGCAAGAGACACTCGCCAAGACGGCTGAGACTCCGGAGAAACTGTCTCGACCGTTTGATGCATCGCGTCAGGGCAGTGTGCTTGGCGAGGGTGCCGCCGCGATGATGTTGGAAACACTGGAGCACGCCGAGCAGCGAGGGGCAACGATCCTTGGAGAGCTGGTCGGATACGGCAGCAGCGCGGTCGGTTCGGCGCCGGGACGGGACCATCTCCGCCAAGCGATCGTCAATGTCCTCCGCCGTGTCATCCAAGGAGTGCCACCGTCAGACATTGGGCACATTCACGCTCATGGCTTGGGGACGGTTGAATCGGATCGCCAAGAAGCGGCGGCGATCGCGGACGTTTTCGGCGACGCAGCTGACCAACCGCCCGTCACGACAGCCAAAGGCCACTTTGGCAATCTAGGCGCCGGGGGCGGAATGGTCGAGGCGATTGCCAGCCTGAATGCTCTTGGGAAACCTCTGTTCCCCATCCGGAATCTCGAAACACTCGACCCGTCTTGCCCCATCAATGCGGTGACGCAAGACAACCCTGCGGACGCGGGCGAGTCGTTTGTCAGTTTGAACGTCACGCCTCAAGGCCAAGCATCGGCGATTCGCATCAATCGCTTTGCCGCGTGACTCGGTACGAACCGGGCAACCGCTACAATCGGGCTCAGCCGCAAAGCTTTCCAGGTTTGCCTAATCCTCACGACCGGAACGGTCGAAAACCAGAGTAGAGATAGGTGACGTTTGCGCGTCACCTGACCACTCATTCGACCTCCCTGGATAGTTCGATGGCCCTTGATCATTTCTCGGACCCGGATGATTTGCTGCCTACACCGCGATCAACGGGTGTGCGTCATTCGATTGGCACACGCCGACGGGCGGCAGAACTGTCGGTGGTCGGGCTAGCGTGGCTACTTTTGGTGCCCCTGGCATCGTCGGCTCACGCCCAAGTTCGCGGCAAACGACCCGATCGCGGAACGTACCAGTCGCCCACCGTTCGTAAAGAGAGCCGGTCTGAATCGAGGCGGGCGTTGGAATCGCCAGTCGACGAGAGCGGACTGGTCGGTGTCAGCGTGGACCCGATTGTCGTGCCGGACCGATCCGATTCTGGCTCCGGTTCAGACTTTGGATCCCTACAGCCGGTACGGATCTCCGGATCGCCCCGACTGAAGCCGGTTTCGCGAATTTCAGGTCGAACCTCTGTGCCCGCTCGAGTCGACTTGACTGGCGGACGGCTCGGCGACATCGAACAAGCCAGCGCGGAGATCGTTGAGGTCTACCCAATGGATTCGGCCATCGGCTGCGACGCGGGTTGTTGCGATGGTGGGGGTTGCGATTCGATTGGCTGCAACTCGTGCAGCCGATGGGGAAGCTTATCTCGGTATGCCAATGGATCAATTGTGATGTGTCCCGACCGTTGGTTCGGTAGCATCGAAGTGTTGCTGATGTTTCGCAGCGGTGATCGACTTCCTCCGCTGGTGACCACTGGTCCGGAGACGGATGCCGATACAGCTGGACAACTCGGCGAAGCCGGAACCAGCGTTCTGGCGGGCGATGACAACTTTTTGAACGAAATGACTGCCGGCGGGCGTCTAACGATCGGCACCTGGCTGGACAGCCAGAAGTGTCGGTCGTTGGTTCTGCGTGGTTGGTTGGCTGGCGAGGAGACCTATAGTTTCTCGACCGATAGCAATGCGACCTCGGTGATCGCGCGTCCGTTTTTGGATGTCACCGACGGACTGGGGACGCCGATTCAAGAGACTCAGTTGATCGCGTTTCCTGCTCGAAGCTCCGGTTCAATCAGTGTCCACGCCGATAGCGACGTCGCTGGTGGTGACCTATCCGTGCGACAACGTTGGCGGGGTGGCCTAGGGGCAGTCGTCGATGTCTTGTACGGCTACCAGTACATGCGGCTGGACGAAAATCTACAGATCTCGTCCGTGTCGACGTCGTTGGATGACAACTTCGCCCCGCTGGGATCGGTGATCGCCGTCAACGATCATTTCCGTGCCGAGAACGAATTTCATGGCGGCCAGATTGGAC
>JBCCUO010000389.1:0-4771 GCA_039196805.1 Planctomycetota bacterium
ATTGTTCCTGGGCGGAAATAGGGTCCGGAGTGTGCGGACAAAAAGCAAAAATCGTCGATGGAGGGCATAGGCGGAAGCCGCTTTCGGGGCGCGGGCCTCGCTCCACCATTCCCGCAGGGTCGATAGAACGGGTGCGATCTTTGACGACAACGAGCGAAGGACGCTTCCAATATGCGACCTCCGATTCGGAAGCTCCGTGCATGTCGATTGACTTGAGCATTGTTCTTACCCGGAGTATTACGACCAACGTCGGTGTGTTGTCACTTGCGTTGCCGTAACAACTTCCCTATCTGAACTTGCCCCAAAGTCGTTTGCATAACCGCTCGAACGACATGACTGCCATGACTCGAAAGTCGTCGTCCAATGGTCCCGTTCGACACCATGGCAAATACAGGTAAAGCTGAGGCCATCTTCGGTGGCGTACAAACCGCCAGGGATTCACCAAGGCGAGCGATGAAGGTGGCATCCCAGGTTCAGCCAGGGCAGAAGGTCAGTCAGAACAGTGTTGGAAGCTCCGTCGAAAGCTCGCTGATCGCGAAATCACGATCTTCAAGCGAACGGGAGTTTCGTTGAGCCTGCTGCTGTTCGTTTCTGGAGAGCCAGTTGATCACCAGCAGTGCGTCCAGCGGGGAAACGATCTTGTCGCCGTTGGTGTCCATCTGGGAGCAGTCGTCACATGACTCATCGCGACTGCGACGGGACAGTTCATTGATGATCTGCAGGGCATCGATCGGACTGATTTGCCCATCCGAGTTGACATCCAGTGGGCTCGTGGGCGGGACGAATTCGGCCTCGGGTGGTGGAGCAAAACGAATGTCATAAGCAGATCCCACGACGGTGATCTCATGCCGATTGTATTTGCCGTTCCAGCGATCTGGAATGAACGACAAGTCGCCGTCGTGGTAGCCTTGGTTGATTCCGAAAACCGTGCCGCCTAGCCCTTGCAGCGACGTGATCGTGTCGGAATCAAAATCGACCGCGGCGATCAGGCGGTCATCGATCGCCGGTTCAAGGTCGTACCAGTCATTGCCGATGTTGATCTGCCATCGATCCGTGATGTGGCGAACCGCTGCAATCTGCGCTGCGCTGCCTGGGAACGTTTCCAACGGGGCCAATCGTTCGCTCAGCACCTGTTGGCTGTGCAACAGATACCCTGTACCCGTGGCACGATCGTCGACGGCGACTCCCTTGCCCAGGTCGCCGACCCCAATGACGTCACCCAGCAGCGCATCATTCTCGTCAGGTTCGATCACAAAGTACGAACCCTCGATCTGGACTTCTCCCTTGTTGGTCTTGCCATTCCACTGGTTGGCATGCAACTGCAGATCGCTGTAGTAATAACCGGCCGCGATTCCATTGATCGAATGGATTGTTCCCTGAAGCGGCGCGAACGTGTTTTGATCAAGATCGATCTCTGCGATTAAGCGATCCGTTGGGGCCGCTGTGAAGGGGTGCCAGAGTTCACCGTCACCGTAACTCCAGGTTCCGGCATCGAAGCGGACCGCGATCACCTGGGCGCTGTTGCCGTCGGAAGGGGGTAAGTCGGGAAAACGCTGGTAGAGGTTGGTGCGGCTATGCATCAAGTAACCAATTCCCGTCGCCGAGTCGACAACATTGACACCGCGACCGACGTCGCCCAATGCGACGGCCTGCCCGACCGTCTCAGGCGACGCGAGGGCAACGACCATGCTGCCGGTTTCCATGATGGCATTGCCTGCAAGGTCACTCGAAATCACCTCGATCAGGTGCTCTCCAGGCCCAACCGCTAGTGTCGACAAGTCCAATTGCCAGGCCCCGTCGGGTGATGTCACGAGTTCGCTATCAACACCATCAACAAACAGCCATCCATCGAAGCGAACGGCTCTATCCACAGAGATCTCCTGCCAATGACCGCTGAGCCGCGTGGCCTGCGTCTGAGGTAGGACGATCGTTGCATCAACGGCGGCGTACCATTGATCGTTCAGGTCATGAACACCAAGGAGAGTTGGAGGCAGTGGTGGTGTCTGATCAATCGTCAATTGGCGTGAGTCGTGCGTCTCGATTTCTCCAGGGTGGGGACCGGTGATCGTAACTTCGTGGACACCCTCGGAAAGCGACATCCCCGTCAAGTCCAGCTCCCATGACGTTCCGTCATAACTCACCTCCGGTGACAACTCATCGAAAACCTCGCCCGCAACTTCGATTTCAAACTCGCCCCCAAGGGCAGTGCCTGACAGCCGGAGTTGATTCGCCGAGGTCACCCAGTCGTCGATCGTTCCGGTGTCTGGTGTGACGAAGTCCAATGAGACCTGGAACGGACAGGATGGAAAAACTGGCGCTAGAGCAGAGTTGTCCGCAACGAAGCTGCCGATTGCCAGCCCTGTGTTCTGATCGATCTCTGAAAACACCGATGAGTAGCGAGTCGTGAATGGTTCGTAAGCCCAAACGGTGTCTGCTTGGGCACCATCGCCGAACAAGGATCCACCGATGATCCAGTAGTGGTCACTCAGACCATTGGCAAGCGAAACATACCCACCCAGTTCATTGTCGTTTGATACGGCATCAGCAGTCGTGACGTCCACATTCCATATTGGTCCGCTGGTCACATCGACGATGTTCGACTGATTGCGAGTGTACTGACCTCCCAAGCGGATCATTCGTACCGTTCCGTGTGCGGACGATCCTTGCGAATTGAACAGCAGATTAAGCCCGTTGCCGTTAGCAGTCACGTTCGCTTCCACCACTTCCATCGCATTGCCACTGGGATTGGCGTAGCTGAACCCATCCGTATGGTTGTGACTTGAAATTGAGTCGATCACCAACACGGAACTGGCGTTCAACACGTTCAGTCCATCCTGCTGAGTGGAATCCTTGAACTCCGATGCAACGACTGTTAGTAAGGGGACATTTCGCACGTCCATTGCGATCTCTCCACCCACAAAGGAGATTCCCTCCACGTACGTGTCGCGACCGCGAATCTGCGCCGCGTACCGATCGCCTTCTTTGTGTTGGACAATGGTTTGGCCGATGCCAGCACCAACGATGTTCAGTCGAAACCCGACGTCGCCTACATCGCCCCAATGATAAACGCCTGGGCCAACGTGGATCTCCGCCCGAGTCACGGACGTGGCACCGATCCGATCGAAGGCTTCTCGGATATCCCGAAACGCCGTTGACCAAGTCAAACCGTCGCCACCCGGTTCGGCCATTTGGTCGACGAAGTAATGATTATCGGTCAGTACTTTTCGCGAGCTGACGTCCAGATCAAGGCTCGCCCGCCCCAAGGAATCGACGGCGA
The DNA here is from genome assembly GCA_039196805.1 of Planctomycetota bacterium. GTDB lineage: Bacteria > Planctomycetota > Planctomycetia > Pirellulales > Pirellulaceae > JBCCUO01. The sequence continues at coordinate 3,278 of JBCCUO010000389.1, forward strand.
TGGTGCCCAGTTGGCTGGCGGGTTGGCCCGACTCATCCACCAATTCAAAGGACTCGGGGATCTGACAGGTGTGGTCCGTCCGGACCGAACGCGACGTTGCTCCTGAGATCCCGGTCGGATCGGTGTACTCGACGGAAACCTCGTGGTCACCGATGCTTTGGGTTTGGGCGGCAAGGTCAAGAGTCCAGTTGGCATCGCTCACCGTCAGCTCGGGTGACGCGGCCGAGTATCGGGTGCCGTCATAAACGACCTCGATCTCGGTCCCGTTTGAGTGCGAGCCGTGGATGACCAAGTTCGGATCGCTTGTCAGTAAATCATCTGGAACGCCCGCATCGCTATCGATTCGATCGATCGAGGCGCCAACGATTCGCAACGACTGTGTGACCGTCTCAGATAGATCAGGAATGCCCTCACCTCCGGGCAGCAGGGATGTCGCCGAAAGAATCGTCTCGCCCAGCGGCAGTAGCTGACCGCGTAGGTCAAGCGTCCATACTCCCTGCCCGTCGGTCGTTAGCCAGTGGCTTTGGCCCAAGCGATACTCATTGCCCAGAACCTGAAGAATGAGCTCCGACGCAGGGTTATGGTTCCCCTTCACGATGAGCTGATTGACCGTCGTATTAAAACCTTCGATCGGTAGCTCGTCCTGCCAGATCGAGTCGACCGATACCGAAGGCATGGCCGGTCGAACATCAATGACTTGCTGGTCAACAAGCGCTGCGTCGACGAACAGTTCCGCAACGTGCTGTCCCACGGGAAGTTGATGCTCGCTAGCCGACAGGTCGACCGACCAGGATTCAGCATCAATCACCAGCGGTGGCATCGACGCGGCATCGAGCACCCTTCCACCAACATGCAAATCTGCTTGCATCCCTGGTGTCAGCGCGCCACGCAGAACGAACGCTGGGTCTGAGGTGATGAAATCGCTTTGGGCTGTATCCGGATCGATCGATTGGATCGCGCCGCAGGAGTTGCTGCCAGTCTCGAACTCTGAACCGTAGATGACAAACTCACCAGGCGTCTCGAACGTTCTCGTTTGTCCAGCAAGGAACTCGATATCGCCGCCGGAGAACCCGACGTCGATGCCCTCGTATTGGCCAGCGTGACACGCCAGCGAGGCGACTTCGTCCGTATCAAAGTTGACTTCTGCAAGCAGCCGATCATTGAACGTTGGCGTGAAGGGGTGCCAAGTCGTGTTGTCGTTGTAGTACCATTGTCCGCCAGCAAACTGGGTGGCAACTACGTTCCAGGTGTTCCACTCTGCGGGTAGTGGGGTCAAGCGATCGTGCACTCGAACCTCGCTGTACATCAGATATCCGGTGCCGATCGCATTGTCGGCGACGCCAACCAGGTGCTCCTCGTCGGCAAGGGTGTCATCGAGCACAAATGTCGTTAGCACACGACGGGGTTTGAGCGGCTCAATGACCAGCCTGCGACGACGCCAGCTGGGACCAGGATGAGGGCTCCCGAGGATCCGCCTGCACCGGGCTGCGAAGG
>JBCCUO010000390.1:0-4764 GCA_039196805.1 Planctomycetota bacterium
CTGAATGGCTTTGGCGGCGACTTGCGTCACGCTGGAAACGGCGGCTAGGGTGGCGGGTAACGTCAATGCTTGTGCTCCGTCTGGAAGCCGTACGCTTTCAACCACTCTTCCCACTTCAGCGCCTCTTTGTGGCTTTTGAGCGAAAGCTCTGTCCAGTCTTTGCAGCGATACCTGAGGTCCTCGTGGCCGTTGTGCGCGTTGCGCTTCACTTCGCACTTCAACTTGACCAACGTCTCGCTAATCGTCTTGGCCTTCTTTGAGTCGTGGATGTGCTTGGTCTTCCATTCCGGGCAGCGGTAGCGGACCAGTTCGGCTGCCGACGCGGTGTTGGCCAAACAGACCAGGGCCAGGATGATCAAAGAGGCTCGAAACATACGATTGACTTTGGGCTGACGTGACTTGGGGCTCAGGGCGGAAGGGGTGGGGCATCGTTGCCGTGCCATGCCGATTGAATGCAGCCAGGCATTCGTCGGGCAACACGCTGCGGACATCTCCGGTGTGCAACCTGTTAACGAATCGAATCTTGGCTGGTCAACACAGGTTCTGGACACTTTTGCTCTGGCATCGAACCGGCAACGTCGGCTATCAGCGGACTCAAGGCGTGGCCGAATAGGATTTCGGAACGCCAACACCCGCTCAAGCTTGCACCCATGTCGCCATCGCGACGGTCAGGGAGGACTCTCGTGCAAACGTTGAAGACAGCCGCCATCGTCGTCTTGCTGATGACGGTCATGTATGCCGCCTATGTGTCGATGACGACACCGCCTGAGCCGTTGCCGGCTGAGATCAGTTCCATGCTGGTGGAATCCGACGAGTTCGGGGACTTCAATATCGATGACGGTCTTCCCGACTCGCTGGGCTCGATGTCGATCAGCCAAGGCGAACCGGCGGGCGGCGATCCGACGGCTGCCAATGTTGGAGCCGCCAGTCTTGCCACGACCACGCCGACCGATTCAGCCGTTGTCGGATCGCTTAGCGACACCGATTCATCGCTGTCATCCGCAGCCGGCCTTTCGACTCCGAAACCGCTATCGGCTCAGCCGTTGCCGGCCGTCACGGCGCCTGGCCGTTCGGTGGCCTTTGACCCCGGCCGTTCCTACCCGAGCACGACCGGAGAGTTCTCGCTTCCCGATCCGGGACAGCCGCTGGCGACTCCATCACCGCTTGCCCAGGCATCCGGCTCGCCCGCCGCTGATTCTTCCGCCGACGGATCGATCGCCGCCACCAGTGACGGTGTGACCGCATCGCTTGCCAGTTCCACATCTGCCGCGACAGCCAAACCGACCAACGATATCGGATTCGCGAATGCTATCCGCACGGCCGACAAGCAGTTCGCCGACGATAAGCTGAGCGAAGCGCTGTCGACGCTGAGCCTCTTCTACGACACACCCGACTTGGATGACGGACAGCGGCAGCAACTGCTCAGTCGCCTCGATCCGCTCGCGGCGACCGTGATCTATTCCCAGCGACATCTGCTTGAGAATCCTCACCGCGTCCGCCAGAACGAGACGCTGATGGAAATCGCGGCGCGCTACAAAGTGCCATGGCAACTGTTGGCCAACATCAATCAGATCAGCGACCCGGTCACGGTGTTGCCCGGCACCGATTTGAAAGTCCTACGCGGCCCCTTTCGCGCTGACGTCGACCTGGGCAGGAGCGAACTGACTCTCTTTTTGGGAGACCGATACGCAGGCCGGTTCCCGGTGGCGATCGGCACCGATCCGTTGCCGCGGCCGGGGACCTATACCGTCCAAGAGAAACAGGAAGGGAAGACTTACTACGGCCCTCAGGGAAGCGTTCCCCCGGGGCAACCGAACAATCCATTCGGCAACATGTGGCTTGACTTGGGCAGTGGTCTTTCGATCCATGGAAGTCCAAGCCAATCAGAGCCGACCTCGGCTGCATGCATCAGCTTGGCTGGTCAGTACGCCGGCGATCTGTACGGAATTCTTTCGCTTGGATCCACCGTCACCATCCGACGCTAGCGATTGGTTCTCGCTCAATTCTAGGATCAATCGAAGAGCGCCTACTCCCGGGTTCAAGCGAGAACCGCTCTCGATGCTAAGCCAGCTGGCAAGGTCCGATTCATTCCTGTGCGGGGAATCGTGGAATGTCGATCCTTGCCATGCGCGAAAGTCCACTTCGTTGGTGGACTGCTGCGGATGCATCTTGCCTCGATTTGTGGTTCGTGCGTAGTCCAGGTTGCTCCTTCGGTAGCCTCCTCTGATAACACTTGGCATGCTCTCGTTGGCCGCAAGCGCGGTTCCCACGTGGATCAACTCAAACCGAAGAGTGACGTGTCGTCTCCAGATGGCCGTGGCAGTGAGTATCACCGGCGGCTCGTTCGGGTGGCTGCTTTCGCGGGCCGCTGAGGGCCGGTCGATTCCTCGGCGGACGAATGACGCGACCTTGGCGTCCACGATGGTAACCTGTTGTGATGAAGATTTTGATCCTGACTGTGGGCAGCCACGGCGACGTTCGGCCGTATGTTGCGCTTGCAAGTGGTCTGCGAGCAGCGGGACATGCCGTCACGATCTGCACCTGTTCGAGGTTTGAAGGCTTCATTCGACAACATGGAATCGGCTACGCCCCCCTCAACAACGACCTCATCGACCTGATGGATTCGGATGATGGCAAGGCCGCCATGGAAGACACTCGAAACCTTTGGCAAGCGGTGCGTACTGGCATCAAACTATTGCCGAAGCTTCGACCGATGATGCGGCGGCAGATCGACGAGATGTGGCAGGCGGCCGACTCCATTCGCCCTGATTTGATTCTCTTTCACAAGAAAGCTCTCGGTGCGGAAGACTTTGCCGAAAAGCTTGGCGTTCCGTGCGCCCTCGCATTCTATCTGCCGCTGTACGTTGCCACCGGAGACTTTCCCGCAATGGGGTTTCCGTCAGTGCCGCTTGGTCGTTGGTACAACCGGCTAACCTATAAAGTCGTAGATTGGGTGACACGGACATCGACGGATCGGTTCGTCAGGCCATGGAGGCGCGCCAACGGCTTGTCCGCAAAGCGGAGACGCTATCGGCGAGCCGGTGATGACGACGCGATCGCGGTGTTGCACGCGTTCAGTCGGTCAGTCATCCCGCAACCCGAAGACTGGCCAGCGTCCGCGACCGTGACCGGATATTGGTTTCTGAACGAAGCCGACCGCGACGGACAAGAAGAATGTGCGCCCTTGGTGCAATTCCTTTCCGAGGGACCACCACCGGTCTACGTCGGCTTCGGCAGCATCTCTGGACGTGACCCTCGACGGACGACACGGATGATTCTGGAGGCGATCCGGCAAGCGAATGTCCGAGCCGTGCTCGCTACAGGTTGGGGCGGTCTCAATGTCGATGAACTTCGCTTGCCCGAAAGCGTGCTGGCCATCAACTCCGCTCCGCACGGTTGGTTGTTCCCGCGGGCAAGTGTTGTCGTGCATCACGGCGGTTGTGGAACGACCGCTGCGGGGCTTCTGGCCGGCAAGCCGACCATCGTCTGCCCGTTCTTTGGCGATCAGCCTTTCTGGGGTGGCGTTGTTCATCGCTTAGGCGTGGGACCAAGGCCGATCCCTCAGAGGAAACTCAACGCCGAACGTTTGGCTTCAGCAATCCGTCAAGCAATCACCGATTCAGACATGCGGCAACGGGCCGCAAGACTCGGTGAGCGTATCAGCCGCGAAGACGGCGTTGGGAATGCCGTCAAGTTTATCGAGCAGCGTTTCGCATGAGGCAAGTCGTCAGGCCGTGAATTGATTCTGTCAACCGACTGCTCTGGTCGCGGTCCGATGGCCGGCCGATTCCGGTTTTGAGGGACCTCCGATCGGACGCATCAAGTTCATTCGCGTGACTTCGCGAATGCAATTCTCCAAGTCAGCGCGTTGTTCTCGTCGAGCTGGCTGGCTCAGCGGTTTGGTTCACAGTCTCTGGCCGGTCGTGCTTTCCCGATTGCTATTCTCGCTCCGTTCGCGGTTCCCATCTCTTCGGCCTCCAGCTGTTTCCATTCGACGTTAAGAATGAGTTTCGTCTGGCCGGACGTCACGCCCGCTGGGGCACCGGCTATTCGTAGTTCGCGTGGCTGGGCACAATGGCGAGCTGCAGCAGATCGCTATGACTGACTAATTGACCTGAAGCCGAACGAATTGCCACAGCATGACAAAGTACGATAGATCTGCGTTGATGGACCTCATCCGCGAGCATGCTCTTCAGCGGGGTGAGTTCACCTTGGCTAGCGGCAAGAAGGCGTCGTACTATTTGGACTGCCGCCAAGTCACTCTGCATCCCAAGGGGGCAGGGATGATCGCGGCGGGAATGCTGGAGTTGATCAAGGCGTCCCAGCCGATGCCATCTGCCGTGGGTGGGATGGCGATCGGAGCCGATCCGATCACAGCGTCCATCGTGATGCTTGCCGGACAGCAGGATCTCCCGCTACGCGGCTTCATGGTGCGCAAGGAACCGAAGGGGCACGGCATGGGCAAGCAGGTTGAAGGTCCTGTCAGTGCGGGCGAAGAGGTGGTGATTGTCGAAGACGTGATCACCAGTGGCGGGAGCGCGTTAAAGGCGTGTGACGCGGCCGAAGCGTTTGGACTGAAGATCCAACGCGTGATCGGCATCATCGACCGACTGGCCGGCGGCCAGGAAGCATTCGCCAGGCGTGGGCTTGAACTGGTGACACTGACCACAATTCGCGACTTCGGTATCGAACCGGAGTAGGACTACCAGCGGAGTCCGAATTGTTCACCGCCGGTGTCGCGGTTGTTGCCGCCGCGTAGCGGAC
>JBCCUO010000391.1:0-4750 GCA_039196805.1 Planctomycetota bacterium
CTGCGGCGACCGCCGCGAGGAGCTTGTCGTGTGGGATCCCACCGCAACATCGGTCTATATCTACACTCAAAAGGACAACGACGGATCGAGCATGCCCAAGTACCGTCACGGACCTCGCCAGTACAACCCTCGTCTGATGGACTAAGTGCCTGAGTAGGACTGCATCCGCATACAGTTGGAAAGGACTTGGAAGCCTGGTCTCTACCAACAGATATTGGAATCCGAATGAACATCATTGAGTTGCCTTCCCAACCTACTAGACGTTCGGTCTCCGCGGCCGTCGCGGTCTGGATGTGCGTCTCGTTCTGCTTGGCCGCGGATCGTATCGCGTCAGCCGCCGACCGGCCGAACATTGTCTTCGTGATGACGGATGATCAGGGATACTGGGACACGGGTGCGACCGGCAATCCGCACATCGACACACCCAACATGGATCGAGTCGCCGCGGAGGGTGTTCAGCTGAATCGCTACTATGCGGCTCCCGTCTGCTCGCCGACCAGGGCCGGCCTGATGACGGGACGCTACTACCTGCGGACTGGTTTGTACAACACGCGTTTCGGCGGTGACTCGCTCGGTTTGGACGAAATCACCTTGCCAACCTTGCTTCAGGAAGCGGGTTATCGGACCGGCATGTTTGGCAAGTGGCACCTGGGCAAGTATCCCGACTACCAGCCCCAGAATCGCGGCTTTGATGAGTTCTTTGGGCACTACCACGGACACATCGAACGATACGAGTTTCCTGACCAGGTCTATCACAACGGTGTTCCTGTTGAAGCACGCGGTTACGTGACGGACTTGTTCACCGATGCGGCAATCGATTTCGTCGAGCATATTGTGCGAAGAACGAAGCAGCCCTTCTTTTGCGCGCTCACCTATAACGCGCCTCATTCCCCTTTCTTGCTTGACACGTCCCACTTTGGTCAGTCCGAGGGGGACGAGTTGATCGCGAAGTATTTGGACCGTGGGTTGCCGATTCGCGAAGCGCGGATCTATGGGTTGATCGAGCGAGTGGACTCGAATCTGGGACGCCTGCTCAAGAAGCTTTCCGATCTGGGCATCGCTGACGATACACTCCTGGTTTTCACCAGTGACAACGGCGGTGTCAGTCGTTTCTTTAACGCCGGCATGAATGGTCGCAAAGCGAGCGTGTACGAAGGCGGCGTGCGTGCACCCTGTTTCGTTCGTTGGCCGAAGCGGATCCCGAGGGGAAAGGTAATCGAGGCGCAGACCTCTCACGTTGATTGGCTGCCGACGTTTTGCGAACTTGCTGGCATCCAGGTTCCCGATGGTCGGCCCATCGATGGGCTTAGCTTGGTCAAATTGTTGACTGATGGTGAGGGCGATGAACACCACCGATTCGTTTACCACACGTGGGATCGCTACACGCCCAATGCGGAGCGTCGATGGTCGATCAGCGAACAACGTTGGAAGCTGCTGTGTCAGTTGGCAGCTGAGGATCCGCCAAGTCGTTCGCGATGGCGACTGTTTGACCTGCATTCCGACCCGGGCGAAAAGGCCAACTTGGCTCGTCAACATCCTGAGATCGTCGATCGGCTACGGCAAGAGTTTGTGACTTGGTTCGACGAGGTCACGGAGGGACAAGACTACCGTCCCATTCGTATCCCGGTCGGAGGCGATGGTGTCGCGACGGAGTTGTCACCGAGTTGGGCCACGTGGAATGGAAACCACGTTTCGTATCAGTTCGATGGTTACGATTGGGACACGATCGAAGGCTGGAAATCCCCAGGTGAATCAGCACAGTGGCGACTAGACGTGAAAACGCCTGGTCAATACGAAGTCACCCTTCGCTACGGATGCCGACCTCAGGAAAGTGGCGGCGTCGTCCGCATCGTGGCTGAGTCGGACCCAAACGACGAACGGGGTGCGAAGAGGAGCTTTCGCCACTTGGACCACACGGTGGTGGCAACGGCGACTGCCGATCAGTTTCAGGAATTCAGTGTGGGGACGATCGACTTGACCTCGGGGCCGTGTCAGTTGAAGGCGGAAGTCGTCCGCTCCAACGGCGGCGAGTTGATGCGTTTGAACAGCATTCGTCTGTCCAAACGCTGAGAAACGATGCGATGGGGATCGGTAGCAAAAGCCGCGGAGGCTTTCCGTGTTTTCGCTTGGGTGTCGAGACTCTCGTGGTAGTTCCGCCACCGGAGGTGATTGCGATGCGATCGACGGCGGACGGGGCCAGGGCGATGCTGTCAGTGTTTGCCTGCCAACTCGGCTGCTCGGCGGACGCGGCTGATGCCGATCATGTAGGCGGCCGTTCGCAGTGGCACGTCCTCTTCTTGCGACATCCGATGAACGCATTCGAAGGCGTCATTCATGGTGCGGTCCAGTTCTTGCCGGACGCGGTCGAGTGACCATCGGTAGTGCTGACGGTTCTGGACCCATTCAAAGTAACTGACGGTGACCCCACCGGCGTTGGCCAGGATGTCGGGAAGGACGGTGACGCCTCGTTCGGCGAGCATGCGGTCAGCGACCGCGTCGACCGGAGCGTTGGCGGCTTCGATGACGATCTCCGCTTTGACCTCGTCACAGTTCTCTGGCGTGATCACGCCTCCCAACGCGGCTGGGATCAAAATCTTTGCATCTTCCAGTCGCAGCAGCTCACTTCCTGGTAGCTGTTGGCAATTGGTGTAACCGTCGAGTAATCCGTCGGGATGCTGCAGCTTATGGCGTAGCACTTCGGCGATGTTCAGACCGTTGGGATCGTAGTAGGTTCCCGACACATCACTGATGGCGATGATCGGGTACTGAGCCTCAGAGAGGAATTTGGCGGCATGTGAACCGACGTTGCCAAATCCCTGAATGGCAATGGGGCTTTTCTCGGGGGTTCGCCCCATCCGTTTGGCAAGCTTGACGGTCAGCAGTCCAACGCCGCGTCCGGTCGCTTCTTCACGCCCGCGAGCACCGTATTCCTCGACCGGCTTGCCGGTGATCACCGCCGGGTTGAAGCCGTGGTACTTTTCCCACTGATTGCGGAACCAGCCCATGACGCGGTGATCGGTGCCCATGTCGGGCGCGGGAATGTCTGTGTCCGGGCCGACGATGTCATGGATTTGGTCGACAAAGGCTCGCGTCAGCCGTTCCTTTTCGCGGTCCGTCAAGTCGGAGGGATTCACGCCGATGCCGCCTTTGGCTCCGCCATAGGGCAGGTCGACCACTGCCGTTTTCCAAGTCATCAAGCTGGCCAGCGATCGGACTTCGTCCAGGTCGACTTCGGGGTGATACCTCAGCCCACCTTTCATTGGTCCTCGGCTGTGATCGTGCTGAACACGGAAACCGACGAAGTTGGCGAGTGATCCGTCATCGCGTTCAATGGTGACCTGCACCTGGACTTCGCGACTGGGCATCATCAGCATTTCGCGGACGTCAGCGGCAATGCTGAGTTTATCGGCGGCTTGATTGAAATAGTCGGTCGTGACTTCGAATGCACGCATGGAGAAGAATCCAGGAATCGATCAAAACGTGAGAAGACGAACTCACAGAACAGCACAATTCGATGCTTGCGCGAACCCACCGCCGCTCGTCGCTTCCACTCTAGCCAGATGGGGAGGTTTCGTTCTCTCCCAGCAATGGAATTGTGCGATCACGCGGCCATTCGATCGCCGCTGCCGTAGATTCGGACCGCTTCAAGATGCCACCCAGCCACGTCGTCAAGCGTTGGAGGTTCAGCACCGCGAAGGTAGCGACGCCCGGGACTCGTGTCGGCGTATCGGCTGACGCGAACGTGAATCTGTTCCGCCGTGTCGTCTGCAAGCTGAGAAGCAGATTGATAGCCAGCACCGGAAAGCAGTTGGCAGTGGCGAGCAAGGAGGCGGGACAGTGAACACATCAGCCTTGCTTGGGATTGCCAGAGCCGCAGCGTGCTGCTCGTGATCCAGCTGACGGACAACTGACTTGCTAGTTCGTCGCAGTCGGCGGCCAGAAATTCTTTAACAACACGAATGTCGACCTTGGCGAAACGAGCCGCCGTCTTGGGACCGATCGACGGTGCCTGGACCAATGGATCGTCCATCGCGAGCGAAGGCTGTACCTCGGGATCCAGTCGCAACGGCAGAACCATCGCCTCCGCAAGTCTTGACGTGTTGGCAGTGGACGGTCGACTTGGATCGGTCATTGGCCGTGTCTGATCGTCCGCAGCGCCAGTGTCTTCTGCGTCAAAAACGGTCAAATGGCCGGAAGCGGCCGACTGGTTGCCGGGACGAACCGCGATGACCGCGTCGGCCCGCTTGCTCCGGGAGTCCTTGCGGCGTTGTTCCTCATCGCGAATGCGTAGCACCCGACCAACGATGTCAACTTCGGCGGACAAATGCTTCCGCACGTCTCCAGTGCTTCGAAACTCTTCAACCAGAGCCTGCACCGCTCGCTGTTCGCGACCGTAAGTCAGTCGCCGCATCCAAACACGATCGGGAACTCGGATGGTTGCGATCAGTGCGGGCAAGGCCAGCGTTTGTCGAGGCAGCAATTCGCATCGTTCCCGTTCCGATTCCCCCGCGATTCGCTCCAGCACTCTGGCCCAGCCGGTGACCGATAGCCCGACCAATTCAGAAACCAGCTCTTGAAGCGGAGCCGGAAGTCCCTGTTCAGGACGCCTGACCCCTAGGTCCAGGCGGTAGCCATCGATCAACTGGCGATACTTGCGATTGGCAAAGCGGGCGGCCGATCGGATGGCGTCGGGCAACCACTCTTGGCGGTCAGGCAGCTGGAAAACAATGCGGAGCTCGTCGTCCAGCCA
>JBCCUO010000392.1:0-4749 GCA_039196805.1 Planctomycetota bacterium
CCGTGACGAAGACCGAATGCCGCCGGAAGAGGCAGCTTGGCAGCCAACGGACGCAGAGCGACTCGTAATCCAGCAGTGGGTCCAGCAGGGCGCCGCTTGGGAGGGGCATTGGGCGGATCAGCCCGTTTCTCGACCGCCCGTTCCGGTTTCCCAGTTTCCCGAAGCATCGCGCGGCACCATCGACGCCTTCCTACATGCTCAACAAGCCAAACGGTCTCTGAGACCGAGCATCCCGGCGGATCGACAACGGTGGGCACGCCGCATGTCACTGGTGCTGACGGGCCTCCCTGCGGATCCACATCACGTTCGGCAGCTAGAAGCGGCGACGTCACCGATCGCACAGCGTCGGCTGACCGATCGGTTACTGGCGTCACCCGCCTTCGGCGAACATGTTGGCGCATGGTGGTTGGACCAAGCAAGGTACGGCGACAGCAACGGCTTCGAACGCGACCGCCCCCGTGAAATGTGGCACTACCGCGACTGGTTGATTCAATCAATCAACGACGACATGCCGTTGGACCAATTCACAATCGAATCACTGGCCGGCGACCTGTTGCCGGAGCCGACCGAGTCCCAATTGCTTGCGTCGGGTTTTCACCGCAATTCCATGATTCACGACGAGAACGGGGTTCATGAGGACCAGTTCAAGGATCGTACGATCAAGGACCGCCTGGAGACGACCGCGACAGTGTGGCTGGCCAGCACGATTGGCTGTGCACAGTGCCACGATCACAAACACGACCCACTGAGTCAGGAAGAGTACTACAAACTGTACGCCGTGTTCGCGAACACGACTGATCGGACTGTCTCGAGTGACGACATCGTTTTTGATCAGAAGAACTACGACGCCGTTGAGTCCTATCTCGCGGACCGAAGTCAGCGCGATCGCGTGGAACAGGAGATCGAATCCTTGACGGCCCAATTGAAAGGCCGCAAACCGGGATCAAAGGAAGCGGCCAAGAAGACTTCTTCGCAAACGATCTTGTTGCTGTCACTGTTCGGCATGGCGGCGATCGGATGTGTCGTCGCAATCTATCCCAAGGGCCGAAAGCTAGGCGGAGTCCTGTTTTTAGGCGGACTCGCAGGCGGCGGATACGTCGCAGCGACCGGAGCCGGCCAGGGGACGGGCGCCGTCTTGTCGGTCGAGAAGTACAACGCGATGGCTGAACGAGGTCGAGCCTTAGAGGCCGAACTGAAGGAGCTAAATCGGCGGTTTCGTGTTTGGACCCTGGTGATGAATGAGGGGCCCGTGAAGGAAACTCGGTTCCAGATTCGCGGTGATTTTCAGAATCTGGGGGATCCGGTGCAACCAGGAGTTCCCGGCGTCTACGGTTTGCCGGTCGCAACCTCGCCCGAGCGGGGCTACGTCGACCGCCTGCAGTTGGCCAAATGGCTAGTTGATCCCAAGCACCCACGCACGTCGCGCGTGCTTGCCAATCGGCTCTGGGCGCTCGCCTGGGGGACTCCGCTAGTGGCGACCGATAGGGACTTCGGTTATCGCGGCGACAAGCCCACTCATCCAGAACTGTTGGACCACTTGGCCAACCGGTTGGTTGACGATGGATGGTCGACCAAGCGACTGTTGCGTCGCATCGTCACCAGTCACTCGTTCGGCCAGTCATCCAGTGGCCGGACGCTCGATTCACGTTTGGCGTCGCATTCACGAAGAGGAACGCTAGTGACGGCCGAATCGGATTCGGATCCGATTGAGTCGTCCACGAACTTTCGCGACGATCCACGCAACCAGTGGTACTCGCGTGGTCCTCGGTACCGGATGTCGGCCGAGATGATTCGCGACGTGCGTCTGGCCAGCGCGAACCTGTTGGACCGTCGCATCGGAGGCGTCGCCGCCTATCCCCATCAGCCGCCCGAAGTTTGGGACGACGTGTTCAAGGGCATGGACAACGTCGTGCTGAGCGAGTGGCTGGAGTTCGACGGATGGCCTCGCTATCGGCGTGACGTTTATACCTACGTTCGCCGCGCGGCAACGCATCCCGTCCGAGCCGCATTCGACGCGCCAAACCGTCGTACCTGCACCACGATCAGGCCGCGGACGATGACGGCGGCACAAGCTCTTGTCGTCCTGAACGAGCCAACTTGCGTGGAATCGGCGGCCGCGACGGCGGTGCAGTCGATGGTGATAGGAAGTGGAAGCGCGAGCAACGTTCCTGAAGAAGAAAGTCGCCTTCGTTGGTTGTACCAGCGAATCGTCGGGCATGCGGCCAGCAAGCCGGTGATCGACCGACTGTTGACATTGCTGAACGATGCTCGACAGACCTATCGTTCGGACACCCAGATGGCTGCGTCGTTGGTGAGCAATGTTCCCTCCACCTTGAAAGCGAGCGCAGCAGAACTGGCCCCCGCAGAGCTGGCGAGCACGATCGTCGTTTGCAACGTGCTCAATAACTTGGATGCGTCGCTGACGATCAACTGACACACTTGTTTCAATTCGCAAAATGAACCGACCCATGAATCGCAATTTTCTCCCTTCGCGTAAGCATGTGGGCGCGCGGCAGGCTTGGACCCGCCGCGAAGCGCTGGTCGGCTTAGGGGTCGGTGCCGCCTCACTCGCCTCCACGGGGCACTGGCTGGCGGCCGGCGAATTGGCTCCACCGATCGACTTGACTCGGACGAATTCGTATGGAATCCCGTTGGCTTACAGCAACGGGCTGGAACCGAAGATCAAACGCGTCGTGTTTCTGAACATGACCGGCGGAACACCGCAAATGGACTTGGTCGATTCCAAGCCCGCCCTGCGACTTCGCGATGGCAAGCCGTTGCCACCATCTGTCTTCACGCCGAACGAGCGTTTCGCCAACGTGACGCCGGAATCGAAAGCCTTGGGATCGCCGTACCGCTTCAAGAAGTACGGAGACGCAGCGATGACGTTTTCCGAGTTGCTGCCGAACATGAGTGGATTGGCAGACCGGATCTGCATGATCCATTCCATGACATCTCCGGAAATCAACCACCCAGCTGCTCAGCAGTTGTTTCAAACCGGTTTCCCGCGTCCAGGACGCCCCTCGATCGGCAGTTGGCTAACGTACGCACTGGGGACACCGTCTGAGGATTTGCCAGGGTTTGTTCTGCTGCAATCCGGCGAAGGCTGCGAGTGCGGACGCGAGTGTTCCGACAGCGGCTTCCTTCCCAAACAGTACCAATCGGTACGGCTGAGTACGGGTGACCCTGCGATCTTCTATTTGGACAACCCGCAAGGGATCAGTGATGATATCCGCCGTCAAACCATTGATGCGATTGCTGATCTGAATCGAATTGAAAGCCGGCGGTTCGCCGACCCGTCGATCGACAGCCGTACGGAGATGTATCGTCAGGTTTTGCGGCTGCAGCGAAGCGTGCCGGAAGCGACCGAATTGGCGGACGAGCCCCAGCGTGTGTTGGATGCGTACGGGGCCAAGGTGGGTGAGCTTTCTTACGCCGCGAACTGCGTCTTGGCGCGTCGACTACTGGAACGCGGTGTGCGATTCGTGCAGCTCAATCATGGCGACTGGGACCTGCACGGAAAGATTTTTGAGCGGTTGCCCGATCGAGCCTACGAGATTGATCAGGGCACCACCGCTCTTGTCCTTGACTTGGAACAGAGTGGATTGCTTGACGACACGCTGGTGATCTGGGGAACAGAATTCGGCAGGACACCGATCGCTCAAGGTGAAGATGGCCGTGACCATCACAAGTCGTTCTCAATTTGGCTGGCCGGAGGCGGTATCAAGCGGGCACATATCCACGGGGCGACCGATCCGTTCGGCTTCAATGTGATTGAGTCACCAGTGACGCCTCATGATCTGCAGGCCACGATCTTGCACCTGTTGGGCATCGACCACGAGAAACTGACGTACGAACACGAAGGCCGCCGATATCGCCTGACCGACATCTATGGATCGGTCCGTGAAGAACTGCTGGCCTAAAACCAGCTGATCGACTCCAGCGAATAGCGGACGATCAGCCCGGCGACGACCACGCTCACCATGCTCATTAGCTTGATCAAAATATTCAGGCTTGGGCCGCTGGTGTCCTTGAACGGGTCGCCCACCGTGTCGCCGACGACGGCTGCTTTGTGCGCATCACTGCCTTTGCCACCATGATGCCCCGTCTCAATGTACTTCTTGGCGTTGTCCCAGCTACCACCGCTGTTGGACATGAAGACCGCCAGACAAAATCCGCTGCACAGGCATCCTGTCAGTAACCCCAAGACTCCGCCGACTCCCAGAAAAAGTCCCACGACGATCGGCAACAGCAGACCCAGAAGGCTTGGCAGAACCATTTCGCGTTGCGCTGCCAAGGTGCTAATTGCGATGGGACGTTGATAGTCAGGTGTCACGCTGCCATCCAAGATGCCGGGATTCTTTTGGAACTGATCCCGGACCTCCAGCACCATCCCCTCGGCCGCGCGGCCTACGGATTGCATCGTCATCGCGCAGAATAGAAACGCACTCATCGCACCTAGGAACAAGCCCACTAGAACGCGCGGATTCATCAGTGTCGCGTCGTAGTACGTCAAGAAATCCCGCAGTGTCGCTTCGGCAACCGGGAGCAAGCGGGCTCCGGTCGGTTCTAAAATGCGGTCGAGTTGTTGGGACGACACTAGGCTCTGAGCGCCAACCGGCGCCAACGATGCTGCTACCTCACGTACTTGATCGTCCAGTCGCTGGCCACCCGCGATGCCGGACCACTCGCTGCCGGTCCCAGATGTGGTTGGCATGACAAGGTGAGTCGTCGCCTGGCCGTTCGACC
>JBCCUO010000393.1:0-4735 GCA_039196805.1 Planctomycetota bacterium
CGTGGTCCCCCGATCAGGTTGTCGAAGCGGAAAGTGGGCAGCCGACGCGATCACCGGCCGCGAATCGACGTCACGTCAAAGACTCGGTTTCCCTGTTCCTGTCGAGCTATTCGGAGGAGTCAATATGAGTCGTCTGAGATCTTTGCTCCTGAATCGAAGACTCCTGATCATCCCGCCCATACTGATTGGCATTGGCGTCCTGGCAGTCTTGGCGTCGTCAAAACGTGAGCTAAAGCGAGTTGAGATCGAGGAATACGCGCTCCCTGTCCGAGTGGTCCGTGTCGAGGCAACCGAAGTGGCCGCGTCCGCGACCGGATATGGAACGGTCGTGCCCAACCGTGTTTGGGTCGCCGTTGCCGAGGTGGGCGGCCGAGTGGAATCCACGTTCCAGCCGCTCAAGAGTGGCATCTTCGTGCCGCGGGGCGAACGATTGGTCAAAGTCGACGACCAGGACTATCAATTGCGGCTCAAGCAACGATTGGCAGAACAACAGCAAGCCGAGAGTGAGCTGGAACGCATTCAACTGAACCAAGAATCAGACCAGCAATCGCTGAAGATCCAGACCGACTTACTGGCGGTCAGACGTTCTGAAGTGCAGCGACTGGAGCGACTACAGGATCTGTCAGCGACTTCGCAGAACGAGCAGGATCGCGCACGTGCTTCTTTACTGACTCAGCAGCAGTCAGTTCAAACCTTGAAGGCATCCTTGAGCCTGTACGCGGCGCAAGTTTCCGCGGCACGGGCGTCGGTCCAATCCGCGATTGCCCGTACCGAGGAGGCCCAGCGGGACGTTGGGCGCACGGTGATCGCCGCTCCGTTTTCTGGACTTCTGGCCGACGTTCAGTTGGATCCGGGTCAATACGTCAGCCCGCGTCAACAGCTGTTCGAGCTTCACGACCTGTCGAGCGTCGAGGTCGAAGCGCAGTTTTCGCTGGCTCAGATACTTCGCTTGGTCCCAGACTCGGTGCTTTCGGACGACAAGGAAGTGCCCTCGTTGATCGAAGCTCAGCAAGTACTGACGGACCGTTTAGCGGCCAACGCGATCACGCGCAGCGGCGACGTTAGCCTCAGTTACGCAGCGACGCCGATCCGTATTTCCGGCGACGTGGATCCTCAGACGCGTACGGTGGGCGTCGTCGTTCGCGTGACCAATCCCAGGTACGCGAACAGTAACTCATCTCGACAATCGCAGATGTCGGCCACTGAATCGAAGCTTCCGCTGCGTCCCGGATCGTTTTGCGAGGTCAAACTGCAAAGTCAACGTCGCGTCCGCGCCGTGTTGGTCCAGCGCACCGCGGTCAACGACCAGGCCGTTTGGATCGTCGACCAGGACAACCGAATGCGAAAGCGGTTGATCGCAGTTCAATCGATGACCGGTCGTACCGCGGCTGTTGTCGGAATCAACGAAGGTGAGTTGGTGGTGGTCAATCCGCCTCGGTCCGCTCGCGAAGGACAGTTGACTCAGCCGCTGCGGTCACAGTCCAACGGTCAGGGTGATTCGTTGACCGTTGCACCGCTGGAGCCAGGCACCACGTTGACTTCGGCTGCCCATTCCGCTGTGGAGAACGAATCGGAGGGCAAGCCATGATTGCGTTCTTTGCACGTCACCCCACCGCGGCCAACCTCCTGATGGTGTTGATGATCGCGGCGGGCCTGCTGTCGATCGGTGGTCTCCGACGAGAAACCTTTCCCGACGCGGCTCCGGTGAAAGTAGAAGTGTCAGTACTCTACCCGGGGGCATCCACGGACGAAGTGGAGCAATCGATCGTCCAGCGTTTGGAAGAAGAGTTGGAGGGTGTTCAATTTGTCAAAGAGATGCAGGGAGTCGCGACCAGCAGTCGCGGCAGCGTTACGCTGGAGATGGTCGATTCGGGAACCTACACACGATTTCGAAACGAAATCGAGAATGCGGTCAACTCAATCGATGATTTTCCGTCGTTGGCCGAGCCACCTCTGATCACGCGTCTGAACACTAAGGATCCCGTCTTGGATGTCTTGGTTAAGGGACCAACCGAAGCGCGGGAGCTAAAGAACTACTGTGAATCCTTGAAGGATCGACTGCTGCGAAGCAAGTTGATCACCGAGGTCGAGGTCACCGGATTCAGTGATCCGGTGCTTCGCGTTGAGCTGATTAGCGAGGCCATGCTGCGTCACGGCCTGAGCCCCATTGACGTGTCTTCGGTCATCTCTGGGCAGAGTGTCGACCTGTCGGCTGGAGAGATTCAGTCAGGAGAAAACACGCTGGTCCGAGTCCAAGAAGAACGTCGTGGTGTCGACGCGATGAAGGACTTGGTCGTCAAAGCAGCCCCCGGAGGTGGCGAAGTTCGGCTGGGCGAAATTGCCACGATCACGGATGAGTTCAAGCTGGATGAAGATCGAATCCGAGTGTCCGGACAACGTGGTGCCGTTCTTAAGATCTTAAAGGCCAAGACGCAAGACACGATCCAGGTCGCCGAAGAGGTCAAACGAGTGTTGCAAGACGAACGGGAGCGGTCGCCCGACGTGACGCTGACCGTGATCAACGACATGTCGACACTGGTCCAAGAACGAATCTCGTTGTTGATCAAGAACGGCGTTCAAGGCTGCGTGTTGGTCTTTGCGGTGATGTGGCTGTTTTTCAACGCACGGCTTTCTTTTTGGGTCGTCTTTAGCTTGCCGGTGTCCTTTTTGGCGGCATTTGCGCTCGTCCCGCAGTTGGGCCTGACGATCAACATGCTGACGATGGTCGGCCTGCTGATGGCGATCGGCGTGCTGATGGACGACGGGATCGTGATCGCAGAGAACATTGCCCGCCGCCGCGCGTCTGGTGAACCGGCCATGTTGGCGGCAGTGGAAGGAGTACGCGAAGTCGGGGGCGGAGTCTTCTCGTCGTTTCTGACGACGCTGTGCGTGTTGGGGCCATTGATCTTCTTGACCGGTGAGCTGGGGCGTATCCTCCGGGTGCTGCCGATGATGTTGCTGTTGGTCTTGGCAGCAAGCCTGATCGAAGCATTCCTGATCTTGCCGGCGCACTTGGGACACTCGCTGCATCACAACGATCCCGATCGGCGGAGTCGGTTCCGACGTTGGATCGATCAGCGGATTGACGGTGGCCAAGAACGTGTCGGCCGGCTGGTCGATTGGACCATTCGATGGCGATACCTGACGCTCGGATTGGTGGTGATGGTCTTTTTCCTGACCATCGGTCTGATCGTCGGCGGCGTTGTTCGCGGCCAAGTGTTTCCGGATCTGGAAGGCGATACGATCGTTGCTCGTGTCTTGATGCAACCGGGGACACCGTTGACTCAAACGCAAGCAGTAGTTGAAGACCTGGAAGCGACGCTGCTAGCGACGAACGCCGTCTACACCCCCAATCAACCCGACCAACAAGACTTGGTGCAAACCACCTACGTCAGATTCAACGAGAACCAGGACGCTCTCGAAACGGGGCCTCATGTCGCGTCTTTGTACGCCGACCTGCTTAGCAACGAAGTCCGCCAAGGACGCATCGATGACATCGTCAAGACTTGGCAAGACGAACTTGGCCCGGTGGCGGACGTCCTGAGCGTGACGTTCGACGAGCCAGCGATCGGGCCGGCGGGGCGAGCCATCGAGATCCAGCTGTCTGGATTGCCGCTGCAGGCTCTGGATGAGGTTTCGGAAGAAATCCAGCAGTACCTGCGGACGTTCGACGGCGTTTACAACGTGACCGATGACCTTCGTACTGGTCAGCAGGAATTGCTGGTGCGGCTAAGACCGGGGGCCGCCGGTTTGGGATTGACCGCAACCTCACTGGCACAGCAACTTCGCGGGTCATTTCAGGGCCTGCTGAGCGATCAGGTTCAGATTGCAGATGAGAATTACGATGTCGAAGTTCGCTACGCGATCGACGATCGTAATGACCTGTCGGATTTAGAGGACGCGCGCGTCTTCTTGCCCGATGGCAACATGGTTCCGATCGCCGAAGTCGCCACACTGACGCCTCATCGGGGATGGTCGCGAATTGGTCGGTTCGACGGCAGGCAGGTTGTCAACGTTCTGGGCAGTGTGGATTCGCAGCGGACCAACACGATTGGTGTGCTGGCAAAGATGCAGTCGGAGTTGATCCCGTCGATCAAGCAGCAACACCCCATGTTGGAATGGCAAATCAAGGGCGAGTCCGAGCGAGGGGCCGAAACCGGCCAGTCCTTGGCTGCGGCGGCGTTGATCGGTTGCCTGGGCGTTTTCGTGATCCTGTCCTACCAGTTTCGCAGCTACATCGAGCCCTTCATCGTCATGGTCGCAATTCCGTTCGCGTTTGTCGGCGTGGTCTGGGGGCACTTCCTCTTCGGCCTCAGCTTGAGTTTGCCCAGTATGATGGGTTACGCGTCGCTGGCGGGAATCGTGGTGAATGATTCGATCTTGCTGATGCTGTTCTTGAAAGCACAGCGGACACAAGGTGTCGCTGTTGAAGAAGCCGCATCGCAGGCCAGTCGCATGCGTTTCCGAGCCGTGATGATCACTTCGTTGACGACGATCGCGGGGCTGATGCCGTTGTTGCTGGAACGCAGTCTGCAGGCGCAGGTCTTGATCCCGATCGCGATCAGCATCTGTTTCGGGTTGCTCGCTTCGACCGTCCTGATCCTGTTGGTTCTGCCCGCTCTCTACGTGATCCTCTCGGACCTCTTTCCCAAGCGACTGGCGATTGCAGAAAATTGATGGAGGGCGGGAGAGGCGCCAAACGAACTTGGCACCCCTCGCCCCGCTTCGGGGAGAG
>JBCCUO010000394.1:0-4729 GCA_039196805.1 Planctomycetota bacterium
CGGGTGCGTTGCGATCAAGACCCACATGTCGGTGAGCGTCGGGCAGAACGAGCGCATCTGCTCTGGCGACTCCTCGTCTAGTCGTTCTTCCGGCATGGAATCCAACGCCGCCCGGGATGCCTTGCGAGCTTTCTCGTAGAGTTCTTGATACTGCTGCAAGGTATGAAAGTTGGACCCGTCATCACAGTCACAGTTTTCCTTGGAGTGCGTCTCAGCAAAACCGTCGGGCAATGTGATCCCCTCGCCTTGGCAGATCATTTCCAACAGCATCACTTCAGACGAAATCAAGTGCCCGATTTGCCACGCGACGTGGTTGCACCCGTCGCCCGGTCGAGTCAACAAATCTTGGTCTGACATGTCACTCAAGTAAGTGCTGAAGACTTGATCACTGAATCCCATGGCGGATCGAATGACATCTTTGCTTTGCATCTCTGGTCCCTTGCGAATCGGTTAAGCTAGAAAAGGCCGACACAGCACAAGATCATGTGAATCGATTGCAGCCGCAATCCCTGATCAACGTCCAATTCCTGAGAGTCACCGCATGCCCACGATCGAGTGCACCTCGCAATTGACGCGTCACGTTGATTGTCCATCGGAATCTGTCGACGGCCGAACGCTTCGCGAATCGTTGACCCACTTCTTCCGTCTGCACCCCAAGGTGCAAGGCTACGTCTTGGACGATCAGGGGGCCGTTCGCAAACACGTCGCCATCTTTGTCGACAACCAGTTACTTCACGATCGACTCGATTTGGACGTACCGGTCCAAGAGACCAGCAGCATCTTTGTCATGCAGGCTCTTTCGGGAGGGTAGACTCGTGCGAACTTTGAAGCTGCCAAGATTGCTTGGAGCGTTTCGTCATCGCATGGTCTGCCTCGTTCGATATCCCGGGATGAATTGACGATGTCTGCTAAATTCTTCGTTGGTACACGGAAAGGACTGTTCACGTTTGCCCAGCGTTCATCTGGCTGGGAAGTCGATCGCGTCGACTTCGTGGGTGATACCGTATCGATGTTGTTGGAAGACCATCGCAACGGATGGTTGTACGCCTCCCTGAATCTTGGACACTTCGGATGCAAGTTGCACCGCAGTAAAGACAGCGGTGTGACGTGGGAGGAAATTGGCTTGCCTGTCTACCCACCTGGCGCCGTGATTGCCGCGCCGTCATTGGATCCCGAAAAGCCACCGACAACGAAACCGGCAAGCCTGTCCGAAATCTGGTCACTAGAAACGGCGGGCGATGATCGCGCAGAATGCTTGTGGGCAGGGACGATCCCTGGCGGCCTCTACGCGTCTGACGACGGTGGAGACAGCTGGTCGCTGAACGAGTCTCTCTGGCAGCGTGAGGAACGCATGGACTGGTTTGGCGGCGGCAAAGACGAGCCAGGCATCCACTCGATTTGCGTGAATCCACGCGACTCAAATCATGTGACATTGGGTGTGTCTTGCGGCGGAATTTGGCGAACCAGCGACGGAGGTTCATCCTGGGATCTGATCGGCGAAGGCTTGCGCGCCGATTTCATGCCACCGGACATGCAGTTCAAACGGAGCATCCAAGACGCTCATCGGCTTTCACAATGCGAAGCGGATCCAAACGTGATGTGGGTACAGCACCACAACGGCGTGTTCCATTCGACGGACGGATCGGAATCTTACCGCGAGATCAACGAAGCCGGCCCATCGACGTTTGGCTTCGCCGCCTGTGCCGACCCAACGAACGCAGAAACGGCCTGGTTTGTCCCGGCGGTCAAGGACGAATGCCGTATTCCCGTAGAGGGCAAGTTGGTGGTGACCCGGACGCGGGACGGCGGGCAGTCGTTTGAGACGCTGCGCGAAGGATTGCCTCAACAACACTGCTATGACATCGTGTTCCGGCACGGCCTAGATGTCGATGCAAGCGGTCGACAACTGGTGATGGGCTCATCCACTGGTGGTCTGTGGATCAGCGAGGACCACGGGGACGCGTGGACGGAATTGAGCCACACGTTGCCTCCCATCTACGTGACTCGATTCAGTCGTCGTTGATGATCCATCCGCACTTGACAATCACCCTGCCGAAATGAACCTCGTTCATCGCTGAATCGCTTCTGGTGACAGTCACTTCACCGGAGCCTTGATCGTGCGTGCCAGTCGCATGCCGTAGTAGCCGTTGATTGACTTGGGTAGGTCCGCGGCCGCCTGCTTCAGGTCCTGAGGCGGTGCCAGCGTCATGGCTTCCAACTCGACGTTGGTCGAATGGCCGGCAATGACTCGCCGATCGCCCTTCGCGTCATGACACCATTCTCGGACCCCGTCCAGCATGTTGAACATACCGAAGTCATTAGGCAGTCGAGTCCCGGCGGGAAAGTAACGTATGTTGCCAACAAGACGCTGGGACGTGTCGTGGTCGATACAATACAGCTGGGTCAGGCGATCGGAACCACCAAAGTAGCACGTAGACTGAGTGAACGATCGACAGGCGAACGCCCATTCCGCGATCGTGGGCAGGCGGTAGGCAGCGGATTCCACCACATGGTCGCACGGCACATCGGGGTTGCTGCCGCTCAAATTGGCTGGATACGAATTCACTGAGTCCACTCGCAGCTCTTTGCTCAGCCAACGACAGTAGGCAGTCGCTCGATACCAATTCAACATGCCAACCGGTGAATCGGGCGTCGGCGACCTGTCCTTGTAATAGGGTAGGTCCGGCATGAAGCGAAGACCCTGCTCGACCGTGACTTCTGAGGTACTGATCGCGAACACGCGTCCAATCCTAGGCTCAGCACGTCCATCCAAAATCGCCATCGTGTGACCCTCGGCGTTGACATACCAGTTCTTGCGAGCATCCGGCGATAACCTGGACTGTCGTTTGATTTCCTCCGCAAGCCAATCGTCTTGATCCCAGGAAACCAGCACACTCTGAGCAGCCGAGTGGACACCCGCATCCAGATCGTTGACAAAGGCGTCCTGGGTAACGGCTATCGCCTTGGCAAGTAGGTCGGGTGGAAGCGAAGTCGGTTCATACTGGGCGATCGCGTGCAGAATCCCTCGGCGAACGGACGGATCGGGTTCGCGTGCGAATCGAGTCAACAACACGGCCATGTCACCGCCTAGAGCTCCGATGCGATGGATCATGTAACTACGGGCATCCGGGTGAGACTGATGCTGGAATTCCTTCCAGGTCAACTCCGGTTCCCCTAAACGGTGTAGCAGCGACGCGGCAATTCCCTTTCGCCGAGCTTCCCGGTCAAATGCCTTTGCATCGAGCGATGTGTCGACTTCGGTCGCCGCAAACCGTCGGATCTGTTCCCCCAGGACCGGGAGTTCGCTCTCCAATACCGAAAGGATTTGTGTCTGCTGAGCGAAACTGGAGTCCAGAAACAGCTTCAGCAGCTCGGCCGGCTTTCTCTTGAGAAACTGAACGGCGAACGATGTGGCCAGAGAACGCTCCGGTGAATCGTCTCGGCTTACGACTCGCCGGACCAATGGCTCTTCGATTGCTTGGCTCAATCGTGGCAACACCGAGATCAGCAAACTGCTGTCCTGCGGCCAGTTCTGCGCGTGCTGCAGCATGGCTTGAACCACTGCATCGGCGGCGGCAGGATCAAGCTTTGGTGGGTCTTTCGAAGCGGACGCAATCAGGATCGCAGAACGAAGCCGCGTGGCAAGTTCGGTCTCCGAGTCGTTGACGCTTGTAAGCAGGACGTGCCGCTGGTCACTTGTCAATTCACCCAACTGCTCGCCCAAAATCATCAGCATCGGAAGGTCCATCAGATGATGTTGCTGGATCAACCGATTGCGCTGTTGCGAATCACTGGGCAGCAGGGCTAACCGATTCAACCATTCCCGTCGGCCGCCCTTGGCGGACGCCTGCAACGCGTCCTTGACCAGTGGCATGGTGAACGTGTCCTGGTGTCGGATCTGGGCCAGCACACCCGGCAGTTCCGCCGTACTAACCGTTTGAAGTTGACGGACGGTCGCCTGGGCAGATCGATGCGATTGATAGTACCAGCTACCGGCAAGCAACAAACCGCATCCCACGATCCCAGCCGTGAACCGAGTCACGTGAAAACGCGAGGTTGCTCGCATCAGTCGCGACTCCGCCTCGCTCCAGCGTTTTGGCGACGAGAAGAGCCAAATTGAGAGCCAGTCGATCCATCCGGGGATGAACTGACGCGATGGCTTGGAATTCCATGCGTCCGAGTATTCGACCAATCGAAGTTCTGCTCTTCCGCGACGCGTTTCCCGCTGCCGCCGCGTGATCCATTTCCCGATCGCGGGCACGAGATAATCGTGCGTCAACTGAAAGTAACGGACGCCGTCACTTGACTGACTCGAGCTTTCGTTCCCACTGTAGGTGCCCGCTGGGTCCGTGGGAGTGATCAACCGTAGATCGGTATCCAAGATCCGCATCATCTCGTCAAACAAGGCGGGTTGGTCGCGATAACCGGACGCTTCCAACAACGCATCCTCGGATTGCATCTTGCCTTTGATGTCGACGCCGGCTTGGGGTAACAACTGCCCCAGAACGCTCCGTACCGCAGGTTCATGAGTTCGCTGAGCAGCGGGAGCCAGTTGACTGCTAAACGATTCCTCCAAAAACCTCAGTCCGACGCCCTCGACACCTCCCAGACGATGCAAGGTATCCGCATCCCAAGGCTGGGCCTTGACCATCTCTACAAACAACGAAAGTCGCACGGGAAACACTTTGCCACGCTCGCTCAATTCCTCAATGCCGCGATCAAGAAAAGC
>JBCCUO010000395.1:0-4714 GCA_039196805.1 Planctomycetota bacterium
CATCACCCATCAGCCGCTTGGTGCCAGCCGGTGCCAGCCTGTCGGGTTTTGCGGTCGCTTGTGAAGCATACGACACGCTTGCGCGATGCGGCTCATGTCGGTCTCATCACCCATCAGCCGCTTGGCCCCAGCCTGTCGGGTGCAAGCTTGTTCGTCCGCTAGTCACTGATTGCGCCTGTTCTGACACATAGATGGTGCAACCGCTCCGGATCGATCGGCTTGACGATATGGTCATCGAAGCCGGCGGCGACGGCTTCCTGGATGTCGCTGGGCTGTCCGTAACCGGTGAGCGCGATCAGGGTCAGGCTTCTGGACGGCACTCGCTCGCGCACTCGCCTCGCAACATCGTAGCCGTTGATGTCGGGCAGACCGATATCAACCAGCGCGAAATCGAATGGCTGGCTTGTCAGCAGCTCGATTGCGGTGGCGCCGTTGGCAGCCGTCATCACTTCGTGCCCCTCAAGCTGCAACAAAGTTGCGATCATCGTGCGACTGTCCTCCATGTCCTCGACGATGCAAATCTTAAGCGGACGAGTCACCCGGTGTTCGCTGGATTCGGAGGCTCCAGTCGTTGATTCGGTGCTGCTGCGCCGCCCCGCTTCCAAGTTCTCGACTTTCGGCAGCCAGATGTGGAAGACGCTCCCCAGCCCTTCACCATCGCTTTCAGCCACGATCTTTCCACCGTGAAGTTCGATCAGCGATTTTGCCAACGTCAAACCGACTCCTAATCCACCATCGCTCTGCTTGCGTGACTGATCCAACTGAGCGAACGGCTCAAAGATCGACTCCAACTTCTCGGGCGGAATGCCGCGTCCGTCATCAGCAACCGATACGTGAATCGCTTCCCCCCCGTCCTTGATGCGGACACGGACTGGATTGACGGTCTCGGAGTACTTTGCCGCATTGTGGATCAGATTGACCTGAACTTGTATCAGGCGCGTTCGATCCCCGTTGACCACGACCGGGTGATCAGCCAAATCAAAATCGACGGCGCAGCCATGTCGATCCAACTCCGATTGCACGACTTCCTCAATCGTGGGAACGAGTTCGCGTAGATCCAGAATCTCGAACTTGAGGTTGATGCGATCTTCAGCGATGCGCGCGACATCAAGCAAGTCCACCAACAAGTGATTGACCATCGCGACTTGACGACCGATCGTGGCCGCAGCAGCAACCCGGTCCGGACTGGAAGCGCGTTCGTCACTCAGAATGGCGGATGCACTACTCACCGCGTTCAGCGGATTGCGCAGTTCGTGTGACAGCATGGCAAGGAATCGCTCGCGTTGCTGAATCTGACTTCGGATTTCTTTTTCCATCTCGATCCGCTCACCGATGTCGCGAGCAATCTTTGAAATCCCGATGACCTTCTGGTCAGAGTTGAAGACTGGGGACACGGTCAGTGAGACATCGATCGGCGAGCCATCTCGACGCAAACGGACCGTGTCTACTGACAGAACGGTCTCGCTCCGCATGATGCGTTCACGATACTCCGTGACCTCGTGCCGGCGCTCTTCCGGAATCAAGACGTTCATGTGCTTGCCAATGATCTCGTTGGCCGAGAAGCCATACAAGTTTTCCGCGCCGCGATTCCAACTCGTGATCGTTCCGCGCAAGTCTTGTCCGATGATTGCATCATTGGTGGATTCCACGATCGCCGAAAGCCAACGCAATCGACCTCGCATCACTTCCAGTGATGACACGTTGATCCACATCATCACCACTCCGCTCACGCGATCGTCGGGCCGGTAGGGCAACAGCCTCATCAGGTAACTGGTTCCATCACCCGCCTGCACCTCGCGTTCATACGCGTTGCCGGTTTCCAACACTCCCCGAAGACGGTCCAGCAGGTCTTCGATCCGCAGCTTCGAGCCGAAGACGTGAATCGAACGACCGATGTCTTCGTCGATCAACTCAAAGACTTCGCGCACGCGAGACGTGAACCTGCGAATTCGAAGTTCACTGTCCAGAAACACCGTCGCAACATCCGTGTTTTCCAGCAGGTGATTCATATCGCGATTCAGCTCAGCAAGTTCGACGATCTTGCGCTGGTGCTCTGAGTTGACGCTATACAGCTCCTCATTCAGCGAATGCAGTTCTTCATTTGTGCTCTGCAGCTCTTCATTCGATGCGATCAGCTCCTCGTTGGTTGCCTGCAGTTCCTCGTTGCTGGTTTCCAGCTCTTCGATCATCGCCTGCAGGTTCTCGCGCGAATAGCGAAGGTCATCCTCGAGCTGTCGAATCTGATTCCGCGAACGCTCCAACTCACTCTCGCTGGTCGCATCCAACAAAGTCGCACGCTGCTGCTCAACATCCGCTTCATCATCAGGCGGTGGTTTGACTTCGGCCGTGACCGGATCAAATGAGATCAGGTAGCACGCCTCGTCCGCTTTTCCGCTGAGCGGATCAACAGTGAGGTCAAAGCTTTCGGTCTCTTCACCAGTACCAAGATCCAGCTTCCCGAATCGCACCGTCGACTCGCTTTTCATTGCGCGTGCGATGGCACCGGACAGCGTCGTTCGGATCTCGCGGTCCACTAGGTCCAACACATCGAGCGACGGTTGGCGAGATGGCAGGTGAAGCAGCTTCTCAGCACCCGCAAAGGTGTCGATCACCGATCGCGAAGCATCGACCAGAATGCTGGGTGGCATGAATCGATCCAGCAGCTCGTCATGAAGCTGACGAGTGCGACCGGCTCCGAGTGGTGGTCGATGCACCGTCGTGTTCGACAACAGGCCGCGGTGCACCGAGTCGGCCGAGGTCAGCGGCGAACGCAAGTTCTGAGTCAGCCGAACGTCCCGATTCTTGCGGTAGATCCGATGCCGATCACTGATCACATCGAACTCGCTGGCCAGTTCGCCGGTGGATTCACTTCCGCCAAGCAGCAGCACACCGCCGACACGCAAACCGTAGTGGAAGAGCGAAATCGCGCGTCGCTGAGCGGCCGGCCGCAGATAGATCAACATGTTCCGGCACGAAACAAAGTCCAGATCCGTGAACGGCGCGTCTCGCAAAACATTGTGAGGCGCGAAGACGACCATCTGCCGAATCTCAGGTCGAATCTGAAACCCATCGGACCGCTCCGTGAAATAGCGTTCCAGTAAGTCGCCACCGATCTCCTTCAGCACCTCCTCTCCAAAGACGCCGCGACTGGCGTACTCGATCGATCGTTTGTGGACATCGGTTGCAAATACCTTCAACGACCGCGAATCGCCCGAGACCCTCATCGCTTCCTGAAAGGCAATCGCGACTGAGTAGGCCTCTTCGCCGGTCGCGCAACCGGCCACCCAGACGCGAATCGCTTCGTTCGC
This sequence comes from Planctomycetota bacterium, assembly GCA_039196805.1. GTDB lineage: Bacteria > Planctomycetota > Planctomycetia > Pirellulales > Pirellulaceae > JBCCUO01. The sequence goes on from JBCCUO010000395.1 coordinate 3,309, forward strand.
ATTGCGCTGCTTCAGCACATCGGCAAGGACATCCGAGTCCAGGAAGCCGAATATCTCTGGATCTCGGAAGAACTGCGTGACGCCGATCAGCAAGTCGCTGTAGAGCGCGTGCAGCTCTTCCGGTTTGTTCTGCAAAACCTCGCTATATTGATCAAACGTGTCCACATGCGCCATCGCAAGACGACGCCTGATGCGCCGCATCACCGTCGAGTCTTTGTAGGAAGAGAAGTCGATGTCGTAGACGTTGCGGAACAACTGAAAAATCGCATCAATGCCTTTCAGAGATGCATCTTGGGTGCGGCGTTCCAGCTTGCCCCGCGGCAGGCTGCTGGGATCCTCGCAGTAACTGACCAAGGCGTGGCCGATGTCGGACGGAGACAGCACCAGATCAACCTTACCCGTCGCCTGCGCACTGGAAGGCATGCCATCGAACTTCGCGGTGTCCAAGCTCTCGCTCAGCACCAGTCCACCGCGACGAGAGATGTCTTCAATTCCCCGCGTTCCGTCGGTACCGCTGCCGGAAAGGATGACGGCAATCGACGCGTCTCCCTTCTCGCGTGCCAGCGACTCAAGGAAGTGATCGATCGGCATGGTCAGGCTACGAGACGAATCCTTATCGCTCAGGTGCAGACAGCCGTCCGCAATCAACATTTCCTTCTTCGGCGGCATCAAGTAAATGACATTCGCCTCCACGCGAACTCCATCTTCGACCACCACGATTCGCATGGTGGTATCACGAGCCAGCAACTCGTTCATCATGCTCTTGAAGTCGGGCGACAAGTGCTGAATGACGACGAATGCCATTCCGCTGCTGGTGGGCATGTATCGGAAGAGTTGTTCCAGCGATTCCAGTCCTCCGGCCGAAGCACCGATCCCGACGATATACCGAGGCGGGTGGACGTCGCTTTCCTGCTGACTCTGTGGAATCGTCCGTTGCTCGTTAGCTGCCGACATGATTGGCCTTCCATTCTTCAACGGCTCCCGCCGCGTCAGCGGTATTCAGGACGTTGATCCCCGCATCTCGCCAGTCAAGCGGCGGCGAATGACTCGCACGCGACAGAAGTTGCATGACCGGACACTTTCTAGTGCGAGGACCAGCTGTCTTCTCAAAGCGACGCATCGGTCTCGCGTACTCCAACGTTACCGCCACGTAGGCCACGATTTAACGAAACCCCACCTTTCTAAAGGGGCAGATAGGGGGCGTTTGCGCACAGCGGCGGACTCGAACACGGGACTATACGACCGAGCCTCGAATAGATTCAGCCTAAACTTGTGGCTTGATCCTCCGAGATGAGATGCCGCCCGCACTTTGGCCCGAACCGGCTGACACAGAACCTGTCCCATTCGAGGCAGGATGATCCCAGAAACAACCTCCAAAAACATCGCGCCCCGAGTATCCTGCAGTC
>JBCCUO010000396.1:0-4702 GCA_039196805.1 Planctomycetota bacterium
CCAGGATCGTGGGCTGACCGTTAAAGTGTGGGTGGTTCGTCACGACACCCAGACACATCGCCACGGCAACCAGAATCAGTGATCCGGCAATCCCAAGGCTTCGGTACGCTCGCATGATGGTCTCTACTGGCCCGAAGCGTTGGCAAGTGCGCGAGCGGACGCGATGATGATTGCTTGCGACGTAATCGTCGCGCCGCTGGTTCCGTCCACGTCCCGAAACCCTTGCGTTTCGATGATCTACCGCGGTGTGTCAGTCAGCGCGGCATAGAACTGTTTCTCACGATGCTGAGTCACCTTGACCGCGTCAATTCGTTGATCGGTGACTGAAACCGCGACGTCCAGTCGACCATTGTAGGCCTCGGCGCTTCCGTTGTACGTACCATCGGGAAGCCGAGCCAGTAGATCTTGCTCGAACAATCGAATCGCCTCGATCGATCCTGAGGCCCGGGCTTTGAGTCGCTTCAGGTACTCGGGGTTGCGCGCTTGATTGCGGTCCAGAACCTTCTGGTAGTAATCAATGGCTTCGTCGTAGCGTTCGGCCCCGCGAAGTGCGTCCCCGGCGCTGAGGAATGCTTGATTGAAGACGCTGCTATTCGCATAGGCGGAAGTGATGCTGAGAGCGCGCTTGACGTCTCCCATGTCCCCGAGCAGCTTGATGGAATCGAAGTGAAGTGAGCGAGCCCGCAGGAGCTTGGCCGCCATTGCCTTGTTCCCCAGACGCCAATAGCACTCGGCAAGGTGAATGCCCGTTGGCTTGGTAACCGATACCTTGGCCTTTTGAAACCAGTAGGCAGCTCGGGCGTAGTCCTGCAGCAGCGTGAAGTACATTTCACCCAACTTCTCCCAGTCACGCTTCAATAGCGCCGAGCTTCCTTGGTGCTCGTCGGCGCACAGATGCACCAACTTGATGCCGGGCCGCCAACGAGCGGGATTCGGATTTACCCGCCCCCAAATGTATTGGCCAACATTCTTTGACTCGTTCCACTTACCTCCCGGCTTCAGTGGCCAGCTCAAGTCCAAGGTTGATGGATGGGTCAGCTTTGTCGACGCAAGCCAATCCGGGTCACGACTTCCGACCTGCTGAATCAGCGTCATGACTTCCTGCCGCGTTCGTTGCTGGCTGGTCGAGTCACCCGCAACAGACGCGGACGACTTGGGAGTTAGGACAAACCGCTTGGTCCCAAAGGTGACCGCGTGGACCTGATCGTAGGTGTAGGTTTGCTTGATCGTCCGTGAGCCGATCTTCGACTCGAACTCAAACCGTTTCTCGTCCTTGTCAGTGTTGAGCAGCTTTCCGTCGATCTTGGATCCATTCAGAAATTCGACCGAGTCGGCGGCCTGAACATGAGAGCACAGACAAAGCATCAGCAGCGAAAGCAGCAAGACTGGCAAGCGAATCGCGACGTTGGCGGGACGGGTGATTGGCATGGTCAAACGCAGCGTATGGATCGGTGGGGCGAGCGGCATCGGCTTAGCTTGCTATCGACGATCAAGTGTGACTAGTCGTGGGGCGACTCACAACTGTCGCGGGTACCGCGAAGCCATCGTGATCCCAACCGACGCGTGAGCGAGGGATCTGTATCGGGTAGCTGGCTATTGAGGCGGAGATGCCTGGTTGACGCTTCGTTGGGGGCAGGGGCCGATATGGCTTGCTTCATTGCGAGTGTCCGCTACCCTTACCTGCGGTTGCACCTCAACGTCACGTAAAACGGTTCGCGACGACGAACCCTCTCGATGCGTTCGACAAAGTTCCGCCAACAAGTGGCTTACTTGGCGGCTCGCTTGATGTATTCACGTCAGGAGTCCGAATACTACCAGGCTAAATGGAAGGCGGCCCGCCAGTTGGGAAGGGGTTGGATCAAGCCCGCAGACCTGCCTTCCAACGCCGAGATTCGCGATCAAGTTCAGATCATGGCCCGGCTGTTGGAAGGCCCCCAGAACCACACCAAGCGGCTCCTTGAGATGCGACTTCGGGCGTTGTGGTGGATGCGTCGGTTGATTCCTTTTCATCCCAGACTGATCGGTAGTGTGCTAACCGGGCATGTCCGCGACGGGTCTGATATTGACCTACACGTTTTTGCCGCCAGCGCCGAACATGTCGTTGCCTCGTTTGATGAAACCCTGGTGTCGTGTGATATCGAACGCAAACGAGTGGTCAAGGATGGCGAAGCCAGAGTTTTCACGCACATTCATCTGACGGATCAGTACCCGATCGAGATCACCGTGTACGCACCAAACTTGCTAGGGCATCGGTTTCGCAGTTCGATCACCGGCAAGCCGATCGAAAGGGCAACGTTGGCGGAATTGGAAAAGCGGATGATTGCCGAACATGGGCTTTCATCCGAGCAATTGGCGGGCCAGCTAGATGAGATCGACGCCCAGCCCGATCGCTGGAACGTCTACCTCGCCCTACTGCTGCCACTGGAAAACGTGAAGCAAAACCCGCAGTGGCACCCCGAGGGTGAGGCGTTGTTCCACAGCATGCAGGTGTACGAACTAGCCAAGAGCCAAATGCCCTACGACGAGGACTTCTTGTTAGCAGCGCTGTTGCACGATGTTGGAAAAGCAATTGATCCCCATGACCACGTTTTCGCCGGACTGGAGGCGCTGGACGGTTACATCAGCGATCGAACGGGATGGTTGATCAAACACCACATGGAAGCTCACCGGTACCACGACCGGACACTCGGCGCGCGAGCCAAGCGTCGCCTGCGCGAGCATCCTTGGGGCGACGACTTGCTGCTGTTGTCTCAATGCGATCGACAGGGACGCGTTCCCGGCGCCGAAGTTGAGCAGCCAGAAGACGCGCTCGACTACATTGAACAGCTTGCCGTGATGTTCGATTAGCTCCTCGTGCTTCGTGCCGATTGAAAGTCCGAGCTGCAATCATCAGCTGAAACTCGCCAACGCTTGGTTTTCGCTGCGTTTTGCATTCGCCAGTAACCGCGAACTAACGTTCTGCGGCTGGTCCCAGAAGTGATAGGCAGTAGAGCTTTAGGCGAACAGGCGACGTCGCAAATACTTGAGCGTTGCCTTTTGTCGGCGATCGTACTGGATGGTGCGTCCTGCTTTGGCGACGGCGGCTTCAAAGTGGGTCACGCCCAGCATTAACGCGGCGGGCTGGGCGAGGTTGGCTTCTTCAGCAATGCGTTCCAGCAGTCGACGTCCGGAAGCGTGAATTTGATGTCGCGCACAGATCTCCGCCAACATCCCGTAGGGCGTGTTGACCGTCGGACGCGGTTGGTTGGCAATCCGATAGATCGCCAACGCAGCACCAATCGCCAGGACGGGAATGATGGCGAACCACCAAGGGGTACCGGAGTGCACTGCTTCTTCGCGAAAGCGAAGGCTCACGTCGCTGATGCGCGTTTCAGCCAAGAACGCGGTCCAGCCAATTTGCAACGCCATCGTCATACGATCTTGCTCCGGTTCATTTGGGGGTGCCTGCAAAGTCGCTCGGCGCGATCTGGCTGTTACCACTTCTCTCGTTTCGGATTCGAAGTGATTCCTCTGCGATATCACGAATCGGTGACGGTGGCATCGCCGTCAGGCTTTGCAGGGTCTTCAGCGTTGACTCCCCGCGTGCGTAACGTAGCGCCTCAGCTGCCCGCATCCGTGCTTCTTGGTGGTCCTGCAACGCGATGTGAGACAATGCGTCGGACATCAGGTCGACGACTGCCATCGCGTTGGTTGCCGCGATCGCTTCCAGGCGACGATCCAGGACCGGATGACGCAAGCAGTCACGAATGTGCTGAATCGCATCGCTGTCCACCAGCATCACGACCTTGCCCAATCGCTCGCGGCTTTCCGGTTTGAGTGAAGCGAATCGGGACAGCATCGACTCCGCGTGCAGCGGCCCCAGCACGCGACGAATGCTGCGCACTAGGTTATCGTTCTCGTGATCCAGGAGATTGATCAATCGATTCAGCAGCCGAGCACCGCTGTGTCGCGCGATCGCTTCGGAGTCACCGTCGGCCACTGGTCCGCTGGCTCGAAGCCAGAAATCCAGCGAGGGGACTTCGCAGCGCTGAAAAGCGAACGTGGCGGCCTTCACCACGCCCGGGCCGCTCCTTTCCAATGCTTCAGCAATCATGTGCAGCATCCCGATCTTGTCTCCACTGGCCGCAACATGAAGTCGTATCAGGGCCGCCCGATAATCTGGCGTCGTTTCGACGATCGTTTCCTCGCCTCCCTTGCATGACGCCGGCACGCCCATCGCGGTCAGATTTCGATACACGGTTACGGGCGGCTCATGGCCGATCACGCGCAGCAGCGCGTCGCGGAACAGCGGCCCGGGGCGCTGGGCAATCGTTTCACTCAGCATCTCGGGAAGTTCACGTCGGCGAATGAACTCAGCAAGAAGTTCGCTGATGCCGGGATGGTCACAGCCCTTGATGGTATCGATCAGCAGCGACTGAAGTTTTCCGGGTTGGTCCGTCATGCGCCGAAGCTCACCGTCGGACGCTCGGGAAGCCAACAGAAAGGCTTCCACCAGGGTCTGATTCTTGTGCCGGTAGAACGTCTTGACGCTATTGGACAGCCGGGAAATGACAGGCCCACGATTCCCTTGCAGGTCTTTGTCGGCTCGCGCCTTGCGGCCCATGGGAACCACCATTTCCACGACCGCCGCGCTCGACTCGCCCCGCAAACGTCTTCCTTTGGCCGATTCGGCAAGTTCAATCAACTGTGGCAAGCACTCGTC
>JBCCUO010000397.1:0-4696 GCA_039196805.1 Planctomycetota bacterium
ATCCCGATCTCCTGGACTACTCAGGCAGCAGCTCGGCCAGGACTCGGTCACGAACATCGCTGGTGTGAAATTCCAGGCTGCGGAAATAGCGGTCGGTTTCCTGGAGCGGGAGCGACTCGTCCGCGATCAACTCAACCATCATTTCGGCGGCCTTGCCCGCACGAGTTCGCCAGACGATGTCGCGACCCGCGGGGGTACTCCAGTCCTGTTTGACCTCTGCCAGCCAAGCTTCAAAGCAATCATCGGGACGCACGTCGCTGCCGATCCCAAGGGCTTCGAGATACCAACGATCGCCGCCATCGTGCTGAGTCGCCAACTCGGCCCAGACGGCCGGCATGGAAGATGATTTGTCGTAGCGAATTGCTGTCGCCAGTTCGCGTCGGACGGCGGCTGAATCGTCGCCAGCCAGATTGCCGCACGATTCAGATACGGAGAGGCCCAACTGCTTCGCCAAACGGATTCCAGTGATCCGGATGTCGGGATCGGCATCTCCAATCGCTTGTTGAACATAGTGCTGACCGCGTCCTTCGATCTTGCCCAGCAACCACAGGGCTCGAGCTTTCAGGCGAGGGTTGGGATCCGCGTACAGGGACGCCAGCTGCGGCTCCGCCTTTTTTCCCATCGCGTGAAGTGCCATCCACGCCTTGTAGCGAACGGCCAGGTTTGGATTTCTCAACGCGGTGATCGCGCCTGACACGGTGGAGTAATCGAAACGCGGTACCTGGTAGCCCACACCAGGAGGAGCAATTCGGAACAATCGCCCACGCTGAGTGTCCTCTTGGCGGTGGCCGCCGACGCCCGGGTCATACCAGTCGGTTACGAACAGCGAGCCGTCCGGGGCGACGCACACATCCGCTGGGCGGAACCACTTGTCTTTCACTCCGGTCAGCAGCGGCTCGATCGTCGCGGTGTAACCGGCCGCAGCTCGCTGCACCGGATAGGCGCGGACCACGTTGGGGCCGGGGTCACAGTGGATGATTTGATCCCAGTACCGGTTGGGAAGGAGTCGACCTTCGTATGTGCAGATGCCGCTGGGAGAACCGGCGCCCGTCTGCAACAGGTTGGGCACGACGCCAGGATCATTCAGGTGCCAGTGCTGGAGCGGAATTTCCTTTTCCAGATTGATTCGCTTCTCTCGCCATAGAGCGCCGGTTTTTTCGTCACGGTAACCGTAGTTCCCTTGCTCCATGACGAAGTTGATTCGCGTACCTCGATTACCGTCGTCGTCATTGTCGCTTTGCCAGAGGGTGCCAAATGAGTCGACGGTGGTCTCCCAGTTGTTTCGGAAGTTGTGAGCGAGGACTTCGAAATTGCTCCCGTCTAGATCGCAGCGAAAGGGCATGCCACCAAACAGTGGATTCCCATCGTCAACAACCGGTCGACCGTGAATGTCGATCACCGTCTTGCCTTCGGCGTCTTTCACTTGTCCGCCCGTATTGCCGAAGTTCCAGTACAGTTTTCCGTCGGGGCCAAAGAAGAAAGAGTGAGCGGAATGGTCGTGCTGGGGCTGGCCAGTTTCGGTGAACATGGCGACTTTCTTGTCGACCACGTCGTCCCCATCTTCGTCGATGAATTTCCAGATGTAGGGCGAAGCGGAGACGATCACCTCGTTCCCGTTGTCATTTCCTAGCACACACAGACCCATTGCAGAATCGATGTCGCGGCCTTGGTAGAACGTTTTGACCTTGTCCATCACGCCGTCCCCAGTGGTGTCTTCCAAGATCAGAATGCGATCACCCTCGGGACGTGAGTCGTTGTTGCGACGATAGTTCATCACGTCACAGACCCAGACGCGGCCACGGTCGTCGATGTCCAAATTGGTCAGGCTCTTGAGGATCGGCTCACTGGCCGCCAACGTCAGCTCTAAGCCTTCCGCCACTTCGATGCCTGCAAGTGCGTTCTCCGGCTCGCGGAGTTGTTCGGGAGTCAGGTTGGTCGCTTGATCGTCTCCCGTGGCAGTCTTGGTGTCGATTAGGATTTCGTACTGTTGGCTGATCGCTTTCTTGGAGAAATTCTCCGGAGCACCGTAGTCTTGATCCTCCATCAGACGGGTCACCGTGATCGGCTCGGTTTTCATCGCCGAGCCGGTCGGTTCAATCGACTCACCGGCCGACCAGCGAATCGCGTTGGTTACCAGGCGGCGAAAGTCCTCGTTGCCCCAGTTCCAGTGGTGGTGGCCGCCCGTGAAGCCAAAGGACCGGCCACCGTCGGGTCGATCGTAGGCCCAAGCGACCGTTTGCATTTCTCCTGCCGCGACGCTCTTGCGAACGTGTGGGTTTCCGCTGTGGTGACCATCTTTTCTCCGCATCGTTTCGGGTGGCGCGACCGCGGCCAGAATGGGAGTGACTTTCCCGTCTTCGGAAAAGCGGAGGTGAAAGTACCACTCGTCATTCGCCTTGAAGGGCTCGACCCCGTTGGCGACGGGGTGATCGGGCAGACTCTTGAACTCGGCGGTCCAGTGTGGATTGACGCTGTAGTCGATTTCGAAGTGCCCGCCCAACAATTCGACCCAGTCACTGCCCGACTCGCCGGGAAGCATTTCGACTGCGTAGTGAAGTGCGACCAATCCGGTACCGTCGGCCAACAATCGTCTCAGCTCATCACGGTGATCCATCGCCAGGTGTTTTCGACCGCCGTCGCTGTACATCACGATGCAGTCCGCTTGCTCCAGCACGGAAGTGTCTTCCGGCCATCCCTTGATGACCGTCACGTCCAGATGATCGCTGCTGCGAAGGAGCGAATCCTGCAGGATTCGCAATCCCGCGTAGTGTTCGTGAGCGGCGTAACCGTGTGATCGTTTCCCGGCCAGCATCACGATCTTGTGCGTGGCGGATTCCGCGGCGAACGAAAAGGACGTGATTGCCAGAGTAGCCAGGCAAACGAAGGAGCGCGCCGACATCTTGAAAGACACCAATTGGGGCGAGGGCGGGGAGAAGAACCCTCGTGCGTCAGTGGAGACCCAGGAGGCGTTCGGGGGCCCTAGTGTAGCAGAAACCCTCCGCAATCGAACGCAATCGACGCACGCGAAGTTCGCCCAGGATCGTCGGTCGAACCAGCTGCACGGACAGTCAACTGCTGAATTCGATTAGATTGTGCGATCCATCGGGTCTGGGTTCTGGCCCGTAACCGACACTCGTTCGCGGAATCCGCCATGCGATTTGTTTCGCTCACCGCCGTCTTGTTAGGGATGATCGTCCCACATAACGCCGCGATCTGTGCCGCGGACCAGCCGAATATCGTGATTCTGCTGGCCGATGATTTGGGCTACGGCGAACTGGGGTGTCAGGGCAACGATCAGATTCCCACGCCGCACATCGATTCGATCGCGGCGGGAGGTGTTCGATTCACGCAGGGCTACGTCACCGGGCCGAACTGCAGCCCGTCCCGCGCGGGATTGTTGACCGGCAAGATCCCCACGAGGTTTGGCTACGAGTTCAATCCGATCGGCCCGCGAAACGAAGACCCCGCCATTGGGCTTCCGCCCAAAGAGCAGACCATCGCTGAGATGCTGCATGATTGCGGATACACCACCGGTCTGATCGGCAAGTGGCATCTCGGCGGTGCCGCTCCCTATCACCCCTACCGTCACGGCTTTGATGAGTTCTTTGGATTCACGCATGAAGGGCACTTCTTTGTTCCTCCGCCGTACCTCGGAGTGACGACGATGCTGCGTCGCAAGGCGATTCCCGGTGGAGGTACCGGTCGTTGGACCGGAGGCAACCTGGTCTATTCAACTCATATGGGTCACGACGAGCCAGACTACGACGCCAACAACCCGATCGTGCGTGGTGGCCAGCCTATCGACGAGCAGGCGTACCTGACGGATGCCTTCACACGCGAGGCGGTCGACTTCATCGATCGGCATCAGGACAAACCGTTCTTTCTTTACATGGCCTACAACGCGGTCCACAGCCCATTGCAGGCGAAGCATGCCGACCTGCGTCGCTTCAAATCGATCGATGATGTACACCGCCGAATCTTTGCCGGTATGCTGGCGTCGCTGGACGACAGCGTTGGCCGCATCCTTAAAAAGATTCAGTCAAGCGGACTGAAGCGAAACACGCTCGTCGTCTTCCTGAGCGACAATGGTGGTCCGACACGCGAGCTGACTTCCAGCAATCGGCCGCTTCGTGGTGAAAAGGGATCGATGTACGAAGGAGCGTTACGGGTTCCGTTCATGATCAGCTGGCCTGGCGAATTGCCGCAGGGAGTCACCTATACCCAGCCCGTGTTGAGCGCTGACCTGTTTGCGACCGCTGCCGAGCTTGCTGGCGGCGAACCGCAGAGTCAGATTGACGGTCGCGACCTGATGCCCTTTCTTCGCGGGGAGTCAGGGGGCCGACCCCATGACGAGTTGTTTTGGCGGCAGGGACTGCGGTCAGCCATCCGCGTCGGGGATTGGAAAATGGTTCGCGATCGCCGCGGACGAGAGCCGGGCCCGTGGGAGTTGTATGACCTTTGCCGCGATCATTCGGAATCGAACAATCTGGCCGATCAGCAGCCCGATCGACTACAGTTAATGCAGTCGAGATGGAGTGACCTGAACGCTCAGATGATCCCTGCGCTGTTTTGATTCGGGCACCCGCTCTCGACGTCTCCCTTGTCTTCCCACCCACCGCTCACCACCCCATCGTCCCGCACTCGTGACCTACATCGCCGGCGTCGGCGACATCTCGACCGACCTCCTCTCCCCCGG
>JBCCUO010000398.1:0-4691 GCA_039196805.1 Planctomycetota bacterium
CGCGTCGAGCGCTTCGGGATCCGCTTTGACGTCCGAACGCCCAAACGTCAGTTCCGGATCGAGGACGTTTTGGTGTTAAGAAGCTACACACCCAAGCAGATGAAAACGTTGATCAAGGCGAGTGAGTGTTGGGACGTCGTGGCAACTCACGACTTTGGTTATGACATTGACGATCCCGTGGTCGTCGACGATTCGATCGAAGATGTCGTCTACGTTCTCAAACGGACGTAGGGACGTGGGGCATTGGTTTTTCAAACATTGATACCAAGTGTCCCGTTTAGGCGGCCTGTTTTCGACTTCCCGCTAGCCCTAATCCGACGCAGCCTATCAACGCGAACAAGCCGACGCCAGCGGCGAACATCGCCTTCGTGCGCCATTGCTGCTTTTCTTGGTACTCCGCGTAGAACGAATAGGGCGTGGCAAGGTCGACGCCGAATCGTTCCATATCCTCCCACTCTCGAATCATCTGCGCGGTCGAGGCATTATTGTAGGTCTCCTCAAGCGACGCGATGAAGGAATCGGGAGTCGTTTGGGATGGGTGGGAGACCCAGCGAATTCCGCAAAACGCGGCCATTAGCAACGAAGCGGTCACGACCATGGCCAGGCCGACAAATGCGATCTGCCGGGTGAACGAAACCTCACCGCTACGGTGGCTCGCCGCATCGCCATCGGTTTCGGCGGTCTCCAGCTGCCGGAGTTCTCCCAGCTTGGGGATGGCGATACTCGCTTGACAGGAGGGGCAATCCACGTGATCCCCAGCCTGGGCGGGAGAAACCGTCAGCGACTGCGAGCATTCTGGGCAGGGGAGCAGATACATGAGGATGGAATCAAGGAGTTTTGAAGACCCGACGACTGGACCGGGTACACGGTGGGACTAGAATTTGACTTGTGCAATCGGCATCACCGTCCTAGCACGCCGTCAAACCACGTCGTGGGTTCCCGTTTTTGCCTCAATGAATCTGCTCGCGATTGAGATCGGGCACTTCGTTGATTCCAAAGCCGGATTTTCGATCTTGGTGTTACGGCGAAACAGCGAACTGTTTTGTTCGTCTTCGCGTCCCGACCCATTCGGGTTCGCGTTCGAGTGGTCGATTTTGCTCAGTTGGTGGCTGGAAAGCTGCTGCGTGTTGACTTGCATTGTCCAGTTGCCCGCCCGCAGATCATACCAGTCTAAATCTGACCGAGTTTTTTGACCGAATCCAGTTTGGCTTGGACGGGGGATCTTTCATGTCGTCAGCTACTGCCGAGGTATGGCTGCGTCCAGCGGACGCTCCTCGTTTGCCGCCGAGTCCCCCTTTACCGACCGGCGTTGCTGCGTAGCGCGATGGCGCGAGTGGCTAGATAGCCAACGAAGGTCGGATGAATGATTCAAACGGAAAGTCTTTCCAATTGAATCCGATTCGACAGTGAATTTTTTCGCGGGTGGTAGACTTCAAGTCTAGAGCGTGACGGTCGTTTCGCCCCGCACTTTGAATAGTTTTTGACAGTCACCCTCGGCACATTTTTTGATCCGGTTGGATCTTGCCGACGACGCGTTCTCCAGCAAAGGGAACGCTCGCGATCGCAGGCTGAGCCCTGACGGGGACCACCAACAGAACAATTTGCTCGCAAGGAGTTTTTGCTTTGTTCGATACGATTATGGACGAGTTCGAAGACGTCTCAGCCCAAAGCGCTGAGGCTGTCACCGGCGACTTTCGCAAGCTTCCCGTCGACGACGGTGAAGACGATAACGCTGTGGCCGTCGCGGTTGCCGAGTCGCAGACCGCCGATGGCGAAGTTCGCCTGGAGAGCCCGGACGAGCTGATCACGACGGACGAGAACGAGTCATGGTCGGACGATCCCGTGCGGATGTACTTGACGCAGATGGGGGAGATCCCACTGCTGACTCGTCGCGAAGAGATCGAGTTGGCCAAGCGAATCGAGGAAACGCGTCGTCGCTTTCGAACCAAGCTGTTGGAAAACCACTTCGTTCTGGTCGAAGCCTACAAGACGCTCAAGAAGGTCTATCGCGGCCAATTGCCATTCGACCGCACGGTTCAAGTCTCGGTAACCGATCGTCTGGAAAAGGAGCAAATCACCGGACGCTTGCCGCACAACTTGCGCACCCTGCAAACGCTGCTGAACCGGAACCGACACGACTGGAAGGTCGCTCTCAGCAAGAGCGCTTCGCAGCGACGTCGTGCTGAAGCTTGGCGAGCACTGGGCCGTCGCCGCCGACGCGCCGTTCGTCTGATCGAGGAGTTGGGCCTGCGGACGCAGCGCATCGAAACGCGCATCGGCCTGCTGGAGAAATTCTCTCACCGACTGACCGAGATCGACCAGCTGATCGCTCAGCAGAAGCGAACCAAGCACGGCCGCGAAGTCAAAGAACAGCTGCTGCATGAACGGCGTCAAATCTTGACCGCCTGCCAAGAGACGCCCACTTCGCTTCGCAATCGCGTCCAGATGCTGGGCAAGGTCTATTCAGAGTACCAACAAGCCAAGCGAGAACTGAGCGAGGGCAACCTTCGCTTGGTCGTCTCAATCGCCAAGAAGTATCGCAATCGCGGGCTTTCTTTCTTGGACCTGATCCAAGAAGGCAACGCCGGTCTGATGCGTGCCGTCGACAAGTTCGAGTACCGTCGCGGGTTTAAGTTCTGTACCTACGCCACTTGGTGGATTCGCCAAGCAATCACACGGGCCGTGGCCGATCAGAGCCGAACGATTCGGATTCCCGTTCACATGGTGGAAACGATGAGCCGCGTTCGCAACGTCGCTCGTCAGTTGCTGCAAGAAATGGGACGCGAGCCGACGATCGAGGAGACCGCGCGGCGAGCCGATGTGACCATCGAGGAAGCACGCCGCGTCTTGACGATGAGTCGCTTTACGATATCGTTGGAACGGCCGGTGGGCAACAGTGAAGACAGCCAATTTGGTGACCTTCTGCCCGACGGCACGGCCGAAAGCCCGCAGATCGGTGCGACACAAGAGATGCTGCGGGACCGAATCACCAACGTGCTCAAGTCCCTGTCGTATCGCGAGCGCGAGATCATCAAGCTGCGTTACGGCCTAGGCGACGGATATAGCTACACGCTGGAAGAAGTGGGTCACATCTTCAAGGTGACTCGCGAACGGATCCGTCAGATCGAAGCGAAAGCGGTTCGCAAGTTGCAACAACCCAGTCGCAGCCAAGACCTGGTCGGTTTCCTGGACTAACCATCCGGTTGGAGCCAACTAGATCTGCTAGTCAGGAATCCCGACCCGACGCACGCGTCGGGTTGAGATCAACGACGCGGAACGCTCTCTTGGGCGTTTCGGCTGATGAAGGGATCCTGAACTCTCAGGTCAAAGCGGGAGTCATTACGACGGCTGCTGCAAACCTTCGGGTAGTTTACCGGCCGCCACTTCGGCGTCCCACTGATCCATCAGCGGCCACGATTCGGCTAGCGTGCCGAAGTCGGCCATGTGCAGGTAGCCCTTTAAGCGATCGATCGTCCGATCCAACAGCTCTCGGTCGTTGGCAAAGATCGGCCCATGACTGGGGGCCAGCCATTTGACGTCGCTATCACGGATCCGCGTCAACGAGGCGATGAAGTCCTTGATGTCGCTACCGTGGTGGGCGTCGATCGCGCCGATGCAACCGTCACGATAGATGTTGTCCCCGCTTAGCAACACATCGCCCATCTGAAATGCCAACTGGCTGTCCGTGTGACCCGGCGTGTGCCAAACGGTCAGTTCCAGGTCGCCCACGCGAATCACGTCGCCGTCGTTGACCTCAACTTCCACGTCGACTGGTGGCATCGGCAACTTCAAGTTTTGTGGTTCGATCTCCGCCAAGGTCCGCAGTGTGTCTCCGTCCTTCAGAGGCTGAACCGCTTTCGGGTGCGCGGTAACGGTGGTCTTCAGGATTGACTTCAACTTTGCCAAGCCTTGGATGTGGTCGACGTCGGCATGGGTCGCCACGATCGTCTTGCAGCGAGAAAGGGGGAAATCGAGATCGCGTATGATCTCGACAAACTCCTCCACCGTTTCCTCGTACCCAATGTCGATCAAAATCCACTCGTCTCCGTCGTGGACCAAGTAGACGTTGCACCCCAGCACTTCACCTGCTTGGAAGTTCAGTTCAATCACGCCGGGAAAGAGGGTTTTGCGATTTAGCATTGCGAAGGCAGCGGGTGCGGGGCAAAGACGCCAGGATGAGCAGCATCCCCAGTCTAGAAGCCAGTGCAGTGATCACAAAAGCCCGGCAAGCGGAATGGGCACGTCCAGAGAATTGCGTGGGTCGCGCCATCGGCTCATCCGAAGGGCGTAGCGTCTTTCCTAGCCGATCAGTGCTTGGTCGATCCCCTGGAGATAGCTGGGAAACCTCAGCTCCGGTAGCAATTCACGTTTCATGCGACGATTCCAAATCCGCTTGTCGCTGGCCGATCGCCGCGACAAGTTGCCGCCGGCGGAAAGATCGAATCGAGCGTTGCCGACTCCGGCACGCCGTGCAACGTAGCGATAGAACTCACCGCGTCTGACCGGCCTGTCGTCGGCAACGGCGTACAGTCTGGACGGTGCTTCCGAGTCCCAACTTGCCATCACGGCGGCGGCGGCGTCATCGACATGGATCAAATTCAACCAACCCTGCGGTGACGTCGGGATCGGCTGGCCCCGGCGAAGGCGGCCGATCAAGGGAACTCGACCCGGACCGTAGATCCCCGCCAGCC
>JBCCUO010000399.1:0-4689 GCA_039196805.1 Planctomycetota bacterium
CCGCTGACAAACGACTTAACGAATTGCGTTTGCACGCCTTTTCGGCGGACACCGGGCGCTAGCGTGTTGCGGCTCCATCGCGGAAGAATTCTCACGCTAGCACTCGTGTCGGCGCTGTATGCGACCGCCGCTTATGGGCAGCCGCCTAGCAAACCACCGACGGCAATGCCTCCCATCAAACCAACGTTCCAGGTGGCAGCGTTTCGATTCAGGTACGCCGATCCGCAGGATGCTGGTTCCATGATCGCCGATCTGTTGCGGACGACAGGACCTTCCAGCTCAACGCTACGTTTCGCGGTGCAGGAAAGAACCAAGACCCTGGTGGTGAGAGGGACCGGTGAGGAACTGGACCTTGTTCGAAACCTGATTGAGGTGGTTGACGTTCCAGTGGATGCGTCGAAACCGGCTGAGTCGAAACTGGTGGTTTACCCAATTCCCCTAGGGGTTTCCGTCAACGCTGCCTCGGAGTCGATGCTCAAGCAATGGGCACGAGGTAGGCGGCTTGATGTGGTGGTCGACGATGACGCGAATCGGATTCTGGTTTCCGGTTCACCCGTCGATCAGAAACTGTTCCAAGAAGCATTTGATCGGATTGCGGCGAAGTCGACTCCACGAACGACCTGGCGGCTTCATGTGAAGGTGCTTTCGGACAGCTGGCAGACCGCCTCCGAAGGGCAAGAGCTGGAGCCATCGCTGGCCAAGGCGACAGCGCAATTGGGAATGAAGGGTGCACGCATCGTCGGTGGGCTGACGCTGCAAGCGTTTGACAACCCAGGAACCTATTTCGAAGGGCTTACGAGCTTGCCTCAAGCGGGCGGTGGTACGCTGACGGTGGAGGGGACTTGGAGTGATTCGACGATCGGCGATGGCGTTCGCTTGCAGTTCGCGGTGACCGAGCTAGCCGACACTTCAAAGCCGCAGTCTACCGAGACGGTGACCGAGACGCTAAGTCTCACTGCGGACGTGATCCCTAAACCTGGCCGAACGACACTGGTCGGCGGTGCTTCAACACCGACGGGACGACTAGCCTTCGCCGTGACGTGGGAAGCTGTAGACGGCTAGCGAATTTCGGTTGCAGAAGAGTGCTGTCTGAGGCCGACTCTCGCTCTTCGTCTACGCAGATTGTAGCTGCCGAGAAACTTGGCACCCCTCGCCCCGCTTCGGGGAGAGCGGATGGGGTGAGGGGATCGTGCGTTTGGCAATGGATCGGGGAGTCGACGGCAAAAGCGCGGCCAGCCAACTTACCCCTGCCCAACTCCCCGCTTCGCCGGCCCCCTCATCCCCGGCCCTTCTCCCCGCAAAGCCGGGAGGAGAAGGGTGCCATCAAGAGATATGTAGACGTGGTTGCTGAGCCCGGTCGCTGCCATTCGGGTTCGCGTCGACGAGGCGATAAGCAGCGATCGACAGCGCCTCTTACGAACCCGTCAGCCCTTTGGCACCTCGCAAACATAGCAAACCATCACTCCACCGCCGGAACAGGGCGATGCGCTCGCTCTCGGCGCTGAAGACTCGGACCGTGTTGGACTTGTGGCGGATATCGTCTCGGACCAAACCGTATAGCTCGTCGTACTGGGCCGGCGAATCGGGGGCGTCCTCTTCATCCGACGTGGCCCGGCGAGCGGTGACTTCAAATCGGAAGACTTGCAGCCATCCGGGACGCTGGACTGCGACGAGGCGGACCGCACGCAGCTTGGCGGTGCCACCGTAGTAGCCGTTATTGGTCAGGTGTTTGCGAATCGCGAGTTCCATGTCACGATCACCGCACCAGTCGTCCCAGCGCGCTTGAACGTAGCGAATCAACTTGATCATGGCTGAGTCAGTCCCAGTCAGTGGCAGGCTCGCCATCTGAACGGGGTCTGCGAGCTGCCTCATTATTCCCCAATTGGCAAGTCGAAGTCGCCAGTCAAGTCGCGCCAGACACAGTGGATATGGTTGGCCGGGTTGCCCGCCGCGTCCGCTTGCGTGTTGACAAACTCGATCAAGAATTGCTCGCCACGCACCTTGTAGTAGTGACCCACACCTGGCTTTCTGGCGCCGGCCCAGGCAAAGCGAATGTTTTCCACACCGCCGACGGTCATGATTTCCGTGCGTTGTTTACGCACCGTCTCGGGCATCGCATCGATGTACGACTGGATCAGGGCCATCAAAGTCTTCTGCTGTTTCGCATTCATGCGACGCTGGGCGATGCCCTCGGGATCCCCCACCCTTGATTGCGCCTCGCCGGCAAATCGAATCTCGGCAGGAGCCTCCTCCGCAATCAGCGCCAACTCAAGCTGCGAATCGTTCAGGGAATTGACCAAGTCAAACGCCAACTGCTCCTCGTCTCGGAGAACGCGTGTGCCTTTGGTCAACGGTCCACTGACGTCGTTTTGGATCGTGGCGGGATTGGCTGCAAAGAATTGCGGTGTGCTGTCGACCACTTTGCCTTCGCGACACGTGAAGTTCAGTGACAGGTGGTGGCCCTCGAAGCTCAACCCCCAAGGCTGTTCGTTACTGGGCTTGCCAAAGATCGTGACGTAATACTTCAGTGGATCGCGACGAGCCTCGCTTCCGGGACCCTCCAACTCTCGCAGCACCGATTCCAACATCATGATCTTGGTGGCTTTCGTGTAACCGGCTTCACTCAGCGCCGCGCGAAGCAGCCGCCGCGCCGCCGCCTGCTGCGCGGTATTCATCTGGTTCAGCGGCATTCCCTTGCGATCATCCTTGGGGATGAAATGCCAGCCCACTCGCTGCGGCGAATCGAATGGCATCGTCGCGAGCGATCGCTCCTTTTCGTTGAGGGATTCCAGGAAGGAATCCGCAAACGTCTTCATCTGCAATCCGGCGGGATCGGAGACTTTGAAGCCAAGGATTGCAGCGGACGATACGAAGACAAAGACGACGGCGGCAAAACGGAATCGGAGCATGTTGAAACCAGGGCGGAGGGCGGAGGGAAACGCGGGCGGAGCGACACTATAACCCAATCAGAAGGATCGCGCGAGCAAACGCGTGCTTCGGCAACCCAAGGCTGGCGCCAAGCGGCTGACGGGTGAGCTGCAATCCGCATTAGCCGCAGTGCGCAAGCACGCGGGTTGTTTGCGCGGTTGGAAGAACCCGGCAAGCTGGCGCCAAGCGGCTGACGGGTGCACAGCAACCCACACTAGCTGCAGTGCGCAAGCACGCGGGTTCCTCGAGAATTCGACATACCCGGCAGGCCGACTATCCGAACAGGAGTTCTTCGTCGGGTGCTTGGCCCTGATTTGCCTCGTTGCCGTACAGGCCAAGCTTTTGCAGTGCCAGCAACGACAGGTAGGCGGGATTCAGATACAGATAACGCCGCCACAAGCGTTTTGGCTCGCGGGTCAGGCGGAACCACCACTCCAATCCATTTCGTTGCATCCAAGGGGGCGCCTGCTCCAGCATCCCCGCGTGAAACGCGAAGGCCGCGCCAACCGCGATCAGAGGCATGGACAAGCGATCTCGCATCTCATAGGCGAACACTTCTTGCCGAGGACAGCCTAGGCCAACAAAACACATCTTTGCCCCGCTGGCGTTGATCTCGTCGGCCAACTGATCCCGCTCTTCGGCGCTGATTTGACGAAACGCGGACGCGCGTCGGCCGGCAATCCGCAGCCCATCGAATCGTTCGCACAAGTTGTTCGCGAACTGATCCAGCATCTCCTCCGTGGCGCCGAACAGAAAGATGGGAACGCCCTGGGACGCCGCCGCTTGGCACAGTCGAAGTGTCAATTCAGGACCATAGACTCGATCACTCAGTTTGCAGCCATGCAGATTGTTCAACGCCCAACGAACGGGTTGGCCATCGGGGCAAACCATGTCAAACCGGTTCAGCCGGTACTGATGTCTCCTGTCCATCACCCCGGTCATGACGCCATGCACGGCCAGCGCCGTTACCGACATTGATCGCCCTTGCTCAGCTGCCCGCATGACTCGCTGGACGGCCGCTTCGTAGTCGACCGCATCGATGTTGATCCCCAAGACGTTCTTCTTGCCCAAATCAATCATGCGTGCACAGCCATTCGATCCTCGGGTGTTTCTTCTGGTACCACTCGATCGATCGTGGGCAGGTCCGGGTCAAGCGATCGCACCTGGTCGGCCAGTGTCGACACGGCATACGAATCCAGTAGCGTTTCAAGCGCCCAGCCGACCAGTGTCAACTTGCCCACACGCGACATCTTCATCCCGGGAAAGTATTGCAGCTGAGTGTCGTCTTCTCGACCCAGAAAATCAGTCGGGTGCAGCAGCAACGAAGGGGGTGTGCCGGTCATGCGACAAAGCGAAAGCGTTGATCGAAAGTAGGCTTTCGCCGCCGCCAACGAAAAGCTTCCCAGATAGGCCAGATAGCTGAAATGAATCGGCGTCCGTGCCAACGGCAACACCGTCACCGGAACCTCCCAAATCAGCCGACCAGGATCGCCCGGATCGATTGACCGTTGGAACGGTCGATTGGGCTGGAAGACGCTGCTGAAACCGCCGTAGAGTTCCTTGGCGTCGTCTCGTTTCGCACCACTGAGGCCGGACTTCAGCAAGAAAAACCACCGCGCAAGGGGAGCGACGGACGTGGGAAATACTGAGGCGTCGTAGGCGTAGCCCATGCGGTGAAGGACACTCAGTACCTCCGGTGGGCAGCTGAAGCCGGGGCCCCGAAAACCGACTGGTCCTCGCGAGGTGACCTTCCGAATTCGA
>JBCCUO010000400.1:0-4688 GCA_039196805.1 Planctomycetota bacterium
CGTCGTGATCGGGGTGGGTGATGTTTCCGTACCGCTTGAGCTTTGAGCATCCCGTCTATTTGTGGTTGCTGTTGGGGCTTCCGTTGCTGTGGTGGATCGGCTTTGGCTCGCTGAGTGTATTGGGGCGTTATCGACGCTGGATGGCGCTCGCGTTCCGCACGACCGTCTGGACAGGAATCGTCTTCGCGATGGCGGGTGTTCAGATGGTCCGTGTCACCGATCGCATCACGGTGATGTACGTCCTGGATCAGAGCGCTAGCATTCCGCTTGCCAAACGGCAGGTGATGCTGGACTACGTTTCGCGAAACGTCAGGCGCCATCGCAACGCGCAGCGAGGTGACCGCGCGGGAATCATCGTGTTTGGACGTGACGCGGCGATCGAGATTCCTCCGTTTGATGATGAGATTCGAATCGGGCGATTGGAAAGTCAGCTGGGACGAACCGACGCAACCAACTTGGAAACAGCGCTGAATCTTGCTCAAGCCTCGATGCCCGAGGACACCGCTCGACGAATCGTTGTCGTCACCGATGGCAACGAAAACATTGGCAAGGCGAACAAGCTGGTCGCTCGACTGTCCGCTTCGGGGATCGGCATGGATGTCGTTCCGGTGCAACTGGATGCTTCGAACGAAATCGTGTTGGACAAGATCGATCTACCCACCGATATCCGCCGAGGCCAACCGTTTGAGGCGCGGGTGGTCGTCAACAACTACAGCGAAGGTGACGAGGCAGCACCGGTTCAGGGCAAGCTGCGGGTCACTCAGCGGATTGCGGGTGAAGACAGTTTGGTGAGCGAACTGCCGGTGGAACTGGACAGCGGTAAAAATGTGATTCCGCTGCGTCACATGATCAATCAACCCGCACCTGTTACCTACCGCGCGGAATTCGTGCCCGATGCCGCTGATGACGATGGGCTCCGCCAGAACAACCGCGCGACCGCCTACACCTACGTGCGCGGCAAGGGTCGCGTCTTGATGATCGTCCAAGCGGACATGCAAGGCGACTACCAGCTGATGGTCGACGCACTGCTGGACGCCAACATCGAAGTCGTGACGATGACAAGTGACCGGTTGTTCGGATCACTTGCCGAACTGCAGGCCTACGACGCTGTGATCTTGGCCGGTGTCCCAAAGGTCTCAGGTGAATCCACTTCCGGGATCAGCTCGTTCACGGACCAACAGATCGAGATGCTGGTTCGAAATACCCAGCAACTCGGCGCCGGATTGTTGATGGTCGGTGGCCCCGAAGCGTTTGGGGCGGGCGGCTGGACCGGCACCGAGATCGAAAAGGCAATGCCTGTCGACTTTCAGATCCGCAATCAGAAGATCCAGGCCGTCGGTGCGCTGGTACTGATCATGCACGCCAGCGAGATGGCGGAAGGCAATCATTGGCAGAAAGTGATCGCGCGGGCCGCGATTGAGCAGCTGGGACCGAACGATTACGCCGGGTTGCTGCACTGGACCATGGCGGGCGACGCTTGGCTGTGGGGTGGTCGTGGCATCATTCCGGTGGGCAGTAATCGCAAAGCGATGCTGGCGGCGGTCGGACGGATGACACCAGGTGACATGCCTCAGTTTGATCCCGCGATGAAGATGGCGGTCAAAGGATTGATCAACACGCCTGCGGCCACCAAGCACACCATCATCATCAGTGACGGTGATCCAAGCGATCCGTCGCCCGGCACGATCAATGCCTTCAAGAATGCCAATATCACGATCAGCACGGTGGCTGTCGCCTCGCACGGACTCACCGAGAGTCGTCGTCTTCAGCAAATTGCCACCGCGACCGGTGGCAAATACTACGCTGTAAAGAGCGGGAAGGCGTTGCCCAGGATCTTTCAGCGCGAGGCCCGCCGCGTTTCGCGTCCTTTGGTCTATGAGCCGGAAGGGGGCGCGGTGCCTTCAGTGATTTTTCCCCACCCCATGCTGGACGGGATTGATCGGACCCTGCCGCCGATCAGCGGTGTCGTGATGACTCAAACCAAAGACAGCCCGTTGGCTCAGGTACTGGTCCAGTCGCCCAAACCGGGTTCAGCGGAAAACGCCACGGTCGTGGCGGCTTGGACCTACGGCTTGGGGCGAACCGCGGTGGTGACCACCGACGCGGGATCACGGTGGGCATCCGATTGGGCCCAGTGGGACGGCTATCAGAAGTTCTACAGCCAGCTGGTGCGTTGGTTGATGAGGCCGACCGGAGATACCGGCAAGTTTTCGATCGCGACGAAAGTTGACGATGGCGAAGTCCAGGTGGTCGTCAGTGCGCTCGACAAAGACGATGAGTTCTTGAATTTCCTGGAGATGAACGCGTCGGCCCTCAGCCCCGGACTCGACCCCATCCCGCTGCGCATGCGGCAAACCGCACCCGGGCGTTATGTGGGAACGTTCGCGGCCGATGAAGCAGGCAGCTATTTCGTCAACGTGTTGCCTGGACCGGGATCCGCTCCGCTGACGACGGGGATCACCGTGCCCTACAGTGACGAGTTCCGTGTCCGCGAAACGAACCAGGCATTGATTCAGTCGATCGCGGCAGCGGAACCGAAGGGCGGTTCGCCTGGGCAAGTGACCGTACCGCTGGAACCGTTGCCATCGGAAGAACTGATCAGCTTTGACTCCTTTCGCGGCGGAGTACCGGAAGCTCGAAGCATCAAGGACGTTTGGCCTTGGTTTGTTCTGGGAGCTTGCTGTCTGTTCGTCGGAGACGTGTTTGTTCGCCGCGTCGCGGTCCGGTTTGATTGGGTCGGTGCGACTTGGAAGCGGATGATCGGCCAGGCCACGGACCAACCTGAAACGATCACGCAGCGTTTGGATCAGCTGCGTGCCAACAAGGAGGCGATGCAGGAGTCGCTTGACAAGCGACGCGCGAGCGTTCGCTTTGAACCGACGGCCACCGACACTCAGCCGGCCGGCGAAGAAGGCTTTGACGCGGCGACGACGAAATCAAAGTCTTCCGCTTCAGAATCGGACACGGGACCAGCCGCTCCGCAGAGCAGCTATACCGAACGACTCTTGGAAGCCAAGCGTCGGGCGCGCAAAGACTGAGAACGCCGCAAAAAGCGTTGACGATCTTCGGGGGTGCCGGTAGCTTTTGCTTGCAAAGGACACGCGCAACCGCAGCGATCGAGGAACGATGCCTACCATTGCTAAAGCCAATCGCAAGAAACTGCAGGCGATGATCGATGCCGAGTACGGCTATCGTGACTATCAAGACGATCATGTCGAAGTGCGAATGAGCAAGAAGGCGGGTCGAGGCGTCTTCGCCATGCGGCAGTTTGAACCGGGTGAGTTCGTGATGGAGATCACCGGCCAGCTGCTGCGGCAAAAAGACTACGAGGGTTCCACCTATGTGATGGAACTTGATTCGACGTGGTACGTGGAGCCGGGCATCCCGGGCGCCTTCATCAATCACTCCTGCAGCCCCAATTGCGAGTTGATCCAGGTCTCGGACTTCAGCTTGGGATTGGTCGCGATCTGCAACATCGAAGAAGGCTCTGAGCTGAGCTTCGATTACCAGTGGGAAGCGTACGACTGGACGCCCAAGTGCCTTTGCGGTTCGCGAAACTGTCGCGGCTGGGTCGTCGCAGCGAGCGATTTGAAGAAGATGAAGAAGTTGGCAAAAGCCTCCAAGAAGCCCAAGTAAACACGGGCGACCAGCCGCTTCGTTGCGGGCGCCGCAAGGGCTTCCGGCGGGGCGACCGCCTTTCGCTACGGCAACCACGAAGGCCGAAACCCTCCGCGAGTTCCGCTAAGACTTCTGCCCTCTGCAGCGAGATCCGCTACGATCCGGTGGATTGGGATGATAAGGATCCCTTCGCCGAGCGAAGAATGCTTTGCAATCGGTGCTGTTCGGCTAGGCTGTGGTCAAACACCGCCTCGCAATTCTAGAGTGACTTCCTGTGCGACTTTGCTCCGCTCGCCCCACCGCGATTCTTCTGTTCCTGATCGCTCCCTTTTCTTGGTGTGGCGCCCAGGAATCGACCTCTCCGTCGGCCGACACCGCTTCCGAAACGCAATCCGCGACCACTGGCGATCCGCTCCAGGAACTGCAGTCGGAAGCGACGAAGGCTAAGGCCGCCCAGTGGGGGCACTGGGGCAATCGAAGCGACAAGTACGACGGCTGGGGCCAGCACAGTAACCGCCTGGTTCCCGTCTACACCTTCGGGATCACACTGGACAAGCTTCGTGAACAGGGCAGTGTCTATCGCGACGCCGAGCGATTGCGATCCCTCTACGGATCGGTGCCGGAAGGTTCAGTGAACCCAACGGCGTGCTACTTTGACCAAACGAACGTTTACGACCTGCAGATGGCGGCGGTCGAAGCGGGTTACAGCAACATCATCCTGATGGTGTTTGACGGCATGGACTGGCAAACGACGCGTGCCGCTTCGCTCTACAAGACTGGACGCGTTGGTTACGATCGCGGACGCGGCACGGGGCTTTCCTTCCAAGACTACTCGCGTGTCAGAACGGACTTCGGCCTGATCGTCACCAGTCCGCGGCTCTCCGGATCCAAAACTGATGTCGATTCGCAAACCGTCTTGGACGGCGACCAGCCCGCGACGGGTGGTTACCATCCGATCCTGGGCGGGAATTATCCGTCCCGCGAGATCAGTGCGGGCGATTACCTGATCGGAAAGAACCGATTGGCTCCGCACAGCGTCACCGATTCGGCCGCATCGGCCAGCAGCATGA
>JBCCUO010000401.1:0-4684 GCA_039196805.1 Planctomycetota bacterium
CATCGATCAGCGGCTGAGAAACTCCGATCGCGTAAATGGCCAGAACAACCGACGCGACGAACAAGAAGAGACTGAACAGTATGTCTGCCAGCGGCGCCGCGGTTGTGTCAGTTGCGACTCGCTCTGGATGGATCCTGCCGTCGCCGGAGTTCAGTGAATGCGGGAGAGTGTTCAATGCGCGACCTCCTGCGTCGTCTCGGCGGATGAGTCGGACTGCGAACCTAGCGGAGGAATTCCCAGTTGCTGCGGTGGAATTTTCGCCAGCCCTAGTTCCTGTGATGCCCACGAGGCAGCTTGCTGCATCGATTGCGCAAAACGATCCGCGTCGCTTCCCCATAAGCCAATCAGATCGGAGTCGTTTTGCTCAGCCCACCGAGCGACGCGTTCGGAGTTGACAACCCGCTTGAAGGCGTCGACCAGCCGCTGATAGGCATGCGGCTGAACGTCTCTGGGGATGGCGAAACCCAGCCACTGGCGAAGCGTTTGTCCTGTCGGTTCGTCAGTGTCTGAACGCGTTAAAAAACGCAACTTGCCACTATCAACAAAGGGCTGCAGCTCTGCGACCGAACAACTAACCGCCTGCACTTCACCGCTCAGCAACGCCGTGATCGCGGGTCCGCTTCCCCCGTACGGAACGTGATTCCAACGACCACCGATGGCGCGTTCGGCTTCGGCCGCCCTGACGTGCCAAAGTTTCCCCGCTCCACCGTTGGCGACCCGGATGGTCGCCTGCCGACCGGCGGCAGAAAGGTCTTTAAGGTCCTGCCAAGGCGCGTCGGCCTTGCAGCCGATTGCCGCTGCGCTGCCGCCGGCAATCAGGAACCGCCAACGATCGACCGTTGGTGCTACGTCGTTAACCCCGAAAAAGACCGAGTTCTCTGAACAAGCCAGGAGCGTGTAGCCGTCATGAGGCGCACCGTACACCTTCATCGCTCCTGTGCCGCCCATCGCGCCGGGCAGGTTGACGCAAACGAGATTGACGCCCAGCTCGGTTTGCATTTCACGAGCCAAGAAGCGTGCCCACCGATCGGTGGCGCCGCCCTGGCTGGAATTGATGTAAACGGTGATCGTGCGTGACGGATAGTCACCCTGGGCCCGCCCCTGTCGCCGACACCCCGGCAAAACAAGCATCGCCAATCCGATGATCAGGCAATGCCTGAATTCCATCACACCTACCGCCTTACTGTAATACAGTGCTACTGTCCGTTTGTAGTTCACTAAGGTATCTTGGCCACCGCCGCCCGTCAAATCGCAACGTCGCAAACCTGCTGGAGTGCCGCTTAGATGCCGTTTGCTTTTTCCACCATCCTGCACGCCGATCGCACCGGCTGGTCACCGGCTCCAACGCGGGACGAGCGCGCTCGCGTCTTTCGTTGGGCGGTGGACCACGGATTTGACGGGCTAGAGTGGTCGCCCCGCTGGTGCGATGTTCACGATCTGGGAAATCGGCAGATCGAAGCACTGGGGCGTGAGGTATCCGCAGCGAACACGCGCGTGGTCGCGATCAATCTGAACCGCTTTCTCCTGATTGGTCACTCACGCGCGTCCGAGTACCAATCGCGGACATCACGAGCCATCGACTTCGCCTCTCGGATGAATTGCCCGGTCGTCGTGATTTCGCTTAGCGTTCCAGCGCCCCCTGGCCAATCACGCCCGATCGCAACCGGCAACCAATTCTCCCAGACTGACTGGCGTCAGACTCGAGACCTACTGCGCATGTTCGCCGACCAAGCCGCTGAACAGCACGTCGCCTTGTCACTGGAACTCCACGACGACGGGATGCTGGATACCGCAGAGCGAACGCTCAAGATGATCGATTCGGTCGGACGAGACAACGTCGGTAGCAACCCCGATCTGGGGAACCTCATTCGCCAGCACGCCGATGCTGACTGGGAGTCCGCGCTACGCCTCCTAGCGCCAAGCATGAATCATTGGCACGTTAAGAACTACCGCGACCGACAGCCCATGCCGCTTCATTCGGGCTCGATCGACTATCTGCGTGCCTGCCGGATGGTCATGGACCAGGGTTACAAGGGTTGGATCAGTATGGAAACTTACTTCGGCGACGACTTGCTCTCACTGCAGTTGAGCGGGCTCGCCTATTTGTCCGACACACTGGCATCGATGCAACTGCAACCGCCCCAATCCCCAAGCCGCGGGAAGCCGTTCTGAATTCTCTTCGTCGAAACTACGGTCATCGCGCAGGATCCCCTGCGCTGCTTGAGCCCGAGTAGACTATTTGTCTGATTCGATCTCATGGGACACGAACAAAAGGGGACACGCGTGTTAATCACGACTCGCATCTTGGCATTCTTCTGGCTAGCCGGATCGTTCACCGGTATCACTCTCGCTCAGGAGACCAATGATGGCTTGGACACCAAAGCCTGGGGCAAGGCCTATTCCTTGGTAGCTCGTCGCATTCGAGTGGATGTCGGATCCGGGCAACCAGCCAAGTGGGTCGAGACCCCAATGCTGAGTTGGGACAATCCCATCCGGATCGGTCGAACGGAGGGAGACTTCTTCGTTTGGTTGCACAACGATCGTCCGGCGCTGGTGGGCACGGTGTTCTCTTATGACTGGCCAAGTCGATCTCGCACCAATCGGTCTATCTCCCTGGAGTTTCATGGCGTCAGCAACGTGGCGACACGCGTGAGCTACGGCCAGCGAGAGTTGTGGAAACTGCCTGAGGACGGGATCAGTTCGATTCCGCTGGACGTCCCAAAGCCAAGGGAACGGAGGATTCAACGTCGAATCCAAATGCGACAAATCGCGAGTCGGATCCAAGCCGAAACGACTTACCGCAACGAAACGCAGCAACTCCGGTTGATGCCCAATCCGGTGTATCGATTTGATCTTCCCGAGTCAGGGTCAGCAGACGGACTGGTGTTGGACGGAGCGATCTTCGCGATGGTGACGGGTACGGATCCCGAGTTGCTTTTGGTAGTGGAGGCGTTGCGGACCAGCCCCTCCTCCAAGGCATATGAATGGCAGCTAAAACCGGTTCGATTCACGGATCTGCCCCTAAAGCTAACGCTTCCTTCGAACGACACGCTCGAAATGCCTTCTCGGTTTGACGATCCGCTCTACTTTGCTGCCCATCGGTTCTTCGTGGTCCCGACCGAATTGGGCGAAACTGCCGAACAGATGATCGCTCAGTGACCTCGGCCTCCACATCACGCAGGAATGCGGATCAGCCGGCTGAACGCAGCGTGTTTGCTTACCGTTCGCGTCGTAGTTCTCGTAGCCCCGCGAGCAGGCGTTTGCAGTTGAGGATGACGCAATAGAGCCCCAGCAGAAGCACTGATGTGATCATGCCGCATACGCCCGCGATCACGATCCGTTCGTCCTCGCTAAGATGCAAGTCATTCCATGCGTAGATGCCTGTCGCTGACATGATGACCGCAAACGCAGCTGTCGAGAACAGTTTGACGCAGTTCCCGAAGGCGAGTGCGGTCAGGCACGTCCGACGTTCGGGATGCGACATAGCATTCCACTGCTCGCCAGTGATCCGAGTGCCGGGAACGTAGATGAACATGGATACTTTGACCGAGTCGAGCAGAGACAAACCACCGTCTCAACTCTAGGTCGCAATCGGACATGGCGTCGCCTTTCCTCTTTGGAGTGCGGTGGCTCGCCACAGCTTTCCCTCTCCATCGATCCACAGCACACCGCGGGAATTCAATCCGCGTCGACAAACGGTCAAGTCGTTCTTCACGCTTGCGCCCATTTCGCTAGGTCGAGGCCCGAGGCCGGCAGGTCTCAGCCGACAGTGTCAACTGCTGGCAAGTTGACGACGTGGAATGAAGCCCAGCGGGCGACACATCATCCGCTTGGGCTCGTACTCAACGATGTGGTACTCATGCCCGACGGCGTCCGTAAACCACCGCTCGCGAGTCCGCGTACCTGCGAGACGCCTGACGACGAGTGCGACTCAAAACACTGCCCCAGCGCGGAACCTAGAACTGACATCGAGTTCGCCTGATCGAACCCCTGTTCATCGCGCCGATCCACTGCGCCCGTTGAGACCATGTCAATCGAACGGTGCCGTCTGTGTTGATTACGAGTGTTCTGTGGACTCAGAACGCAGTTTTTCGTTTTCGAGATGCCGCGTGGCGTCGCGCTGAGTTTTCTTTTCCAGGTTCTTTTTGAGGGCTGCGGTCAGGTCGATGCCCGATTGGTTGGCTAAGCAGATCGTGACGAACAACACGTCGGCCAACTCGTCCGCCAAGTCTCCGGGTGGCTGGCCCCTTCGATAAGACTGCTCGCCCGCGGTCCGCGACAGAATGCGGGCCACCTCACCCACTTCTTCCACCAGCTGGGCCAAGTTGGTCAGCTCATTGAAATAGCGGACACCAATCGTTTGGATCCACTCATCAACCTGGTCCTGTGCACCGCGTAGCGTCAGTGTTTCGCTTGGTCGTTGGGGTTCTTGGTTCACAACTTTGATTCGTGCTTTACCTGGTTGTAACTGCTCTCACCGGTGGCCTGGATGCGACAGGCGTGAGCTGCCACGCGCGGAAGTGTGGGAGTTGCCGTCCCTGTCTTATTGCGCGCTATCATCTTAATAAAAGAATCATTTCTAATGATATTCATCATCGTCATCAATCAACCTTTTCGGCAGCATTTGGTTTATCTTTTGGCTTGTTACCAGAGGGAGCCCTGGTCTTTCTCACGGGTGGTCCAA
>JBCCUO010000402.1:0-4678 GCA_039196805.1 Planctomycetota bacterium
CAAGAGCAGATTGGAAATGCGGTCAAGCAGGTATCGGAGCGGCTGGAACGTGCGGCCAGGCATCGCGACCGCTTGGACTCTCACGCGCAAGCTGACCAGCTTCAGGCGTCCGCCGAGCGGGTAACACAATCGGCCGGCGCTGCCGCCGACCAGGCTCAGTCTCGGTTGCAGCAAATGGCCGGAGGCGAAACTGACGAATCATCCGACCAACTGCGTCAATCATTGAGCAAAGCCCAACAAGCGATCGCGGATCAAGCGGACCAGTTGCGCCAGTTGGCTCAGGAACATGCAACAGCCAGCCAACAACCCGTCGAGTCGACGGTGTCACCGCAGCAGCAGTCTGGCGAGCGATTGGCGCAGGTCTTGGACGAATTGGATCGGGCGCTCCATCCATCTCAGGCAACGGCTCCTGGACGGCAACCAACGTCAGGGCAACTCGCAGGCAGTCAGCAGTCGAGCCAACCGGGGGATTCGCCGAAAGGTCAAACGCCGTCATCTGCACCCGACCAGTCTTCGGATCCGAATCAATTGAACGCACCCGAGCAGCCGGGAGGTCAGCGGACTCAGTCCCAGCCGGGTGGCCAGGAAGAAGCGATGAAGGCAGGCGAAGCCTCTCAGACGCTGCAAGATGCCTTGGCCGACATGGCCCAACAGGCCGCGCGTCAGCGTCAGGATCAATTTCAATCTTCATCCAAACCGGGGTCCAGTTCATCGTCGTCGAAGTCGCCGTTGGATCCGCAAGGTGATCCGGGCATGATGCCGATGGGGCAAAGCGTTGCCATCGATCACATTGACCGAAAGGGCGACGACTGGGCTCAACTTCGACTGCAGCGTACCGAAGACGTGGTGGAAGCCAACGATACCTTTGTTGCTCCGCAGTATCGTCGTGAGATCGAAGCGTACTTCGAAGCGGTATCTAAGCGAGCGTCCCAATGATGCGATCGTCGAATTGCGAGCCGGCGACAGGTCGTCGTCAGTTTCTGCAGACCGCTGCTATCGTCGCGGCCGCTGCTTCGCGTGCCAGTGGCGAGGACTTGCAGTCGATCTATCTGGCTGATGAGATCGACCAGGCCGTTCATAGCGGAGTTGAGTATCTGATCAGCCGGCAAGCGCCCGATGGAAAGATCGAGGATCGTGGCTATGAAGTTGCCATGACTTCGCTCTCGATCATGGCGATGGCATCGTTGGGCATCATGCCGGATTCAACTCGACGTGGCACGGCGATGAGTCGGGCGATCGAGTACGTTCTAAAGAACGAACATCAAGACTCGCGTGGCTACTACGGTCGTCATGATGGTTCCCGAATGTACGGTCACGGCATCACGACGTTGATGCTGACTGAGATGCTTGGGATGGGGGACACCGTCGGGCAGAACGCTGCGATCCATGAACGCCTGGTGCTGGCGCTGAAATTGATCTTGGCAGCTCAGCGCGTTCCCAAGTCGGAAAAGTTGCGCGGCGGATGGCGTTATACGCCCGACGCAAGCGATTCCGATCTCTCGGTCAGTGTGTGGCAAGTGATGGCGCTTCGATCAGCCAAGAACGACGGGCTGGATGTACCGGGCGAGGCGATCGATGCGGCGGTGGAGTACCTGCGTCGATCGTTCACGTCTCCGTTGAGGCCGGACGGCACTCCAAGAAACGAGAAAGCAGGATTCAGTTACGCCCCCGGATCGAATCACCCCTCATTCACGATGACTGCTGCCGGGCTCTTGGCCATGCAGGTCTGTGGCCAGTACGATTCGCCGATGGTGCGCGGTGCTGCCAACTATTTGCTTCGGAGTCCGCCCACTTACAAAGAGCGTTTCTTTTACTACGGCGTCTACTACTACGCTCAGGGGATGCATCAATACGGCGGCCAGCACGCCAAGGTTGCCGAGCAACGAGTCGCTGACCTGTTGCTGCCCAAACAAGATCGAGACGGATCGTGGCAAGGTGTCGGCAACGACGAACAACGCATTGGCCGCGTCTACTCCACCTCACTAGCGATCCTGAGCCTGAGTGTTCGCTACCACTACCTGCCGATCTATCAGCGGTAGCCGGCGCGACGTAACGGTTACCAACGGGATGATCGGCACAATCGCTAAAGCTTTTCGACGTCGAATGCTTGCCAGGAACTCCCGTTGCAGTCTTTGTCGCCGAATACCGATCTACCTTTACGCAAGTCTGCCGTTGCCGTGCCAATCAGGTGTGGAGCCCATGGCATCTCAACTCGGGGAAATTCGACCATGTCCGCCATACCACCTGCCGTCCAGCAAGTCTTGACCGCTCGCAACGAAGCCACGCACCAGCAGATCGACACGGCAGTCCTCAAGAAGACGCTCGACAACCAGCAGCAAACCGGCGACGCGATCAACCAATTGCTTGAACAAGCCGTGACCGTGCAAAAGCAACTATCCCAAGGCCGACTCGACGTCCGCGTCTAGGACCCCAACTTTGGAGTGCGGTGGCTCGCCACCGCACTCCTTCGTACACCAACTCCATCGATGGTCCCGCCGCTCGCCGCGGAAACCGAAAGCGGCAGCATGCTGCCGAACACCAAATCTCAGGCTTCAAAATCCAGCTGATGCCCGTCGCTGGGTAGGCGCGTTGCGTGGGGAGGTGGCTGCGATTCTTCGCTGGTCTCATCCTCCGATTCGCTCGACGGGGTGAAGCGATCGTAGAGCTGCCGCCCGTCCCCGTCGCGATCCGCTGTTTCGTGGCCGGCATCCAGCTGGTTGATACCGTCGTCTTTGCCCGCCGGTTTTTCGTTCGTGGCAAGACGATTGCCGCTTTCGGTGGCCTGTTTGTCCGCTTCACCGCCTTTCGCAGCCGCTCTGGCTGTTCCGGCGACGGCCGACGTGACCGCGGTGGGTGGAATGTTCACAATCAACTCCTTACGAACTCGCGATTGAAACTGGCAACAATGAAGACACTCACCTGCTGGGAGAGTCGGCCTTGCAGGGCCGGGAAGGGTAGTCGTCACGGCTCTCGCCTGGCACTTGAACCAGACGACAGCACTGGAATCCGTCGTTTGTTTTCCTCGCGTTCCTAGATGACGCGCAACTTGGCTAGGACGTTGTTACCGCTGAAAGAACGACCCCGAAGATGGATTGGCTTCGGCCCCACGATTCCAACCCAAATTGGGAATGAATCGCCCCAGTGTTTTGCCCACACCATCGAGCGCTCGGCGATTGACCTCCGGGGAGTCCAAGGGACCCTGCACATCAATGGTCCAAAGTGTGTAGTGGCTATCGTTCAGCGGGTTGAGCAGCTTGGAGAAAGTGTTCTGGGGGCTCACCTTCGTATTGAATGTCAAGTCCAGCTCCTGCCTCCGGTTCATCGTGCCTCCTCCATCAAGTGCGACCAGATCGCCCCATAGCTTCAGTTGACTGAAGTTGAACTGGTCATCCAACAACGTGAACTCAACATCCCCATCGGTGAACGCCACCTGCTCCGTCGGTGTGATCCGCAACTGATTCAACACCTGGACCAGCAACGGAAGTTGGTACAGATTTGCATTGGTGAGCTGCGCCGATCCGGCACCCTTGAGCAAGTGCGAAGCGGATAGCGATCCCTCAAAGCGGGCCTGCGTCTGAAACGTGCCCGTGAGTCCAGCCTTGCCATGTCCCCAGTCGGCCAGCAGCACGGGGACTTGGCCGTCGCGAATGGCCACGCCGATGTCAAAATCTCCAGACGCCAAACGGACTTCCCCATCCATCTCGGCCACTCCGCCGAACACGCGTCCGCGAATCGGATCGGGAATCACTCCCGCCGTTGAAGACACCGTTCCAGGAATGCGGCTCGATCCTCCAAGAAGAAGTAAGTCGTTTTCGATTCGAAACGGACCGCGGATCGCCCAGAGATGCTGCTGATTCATGTGAAGTGAATCGATCCGCGCCTCGCCCATCGCGCTGAGTCGCCGAACGTCGTGGTGACCGCGAACCGAGATTTCGCCTCGAACGCTATGCACAGGGCCCACATCACCAATTCGATTGCCCTCCAATTGCAAGACGAGGTCCCAGTCGACTTCTGGGTCAGGGAATTGGTCGTCGGGTAGCACGACCTGCGTCTGCCCTCTAAGGCCGACCGGTCCGCGAAGTTGCAGCTGACGCATCGCGTCACCCATTGCATCAGGAACTGCGGCAATCAGTTCAGCGTCCGGATGCAGCCGGCTACCATTGAGCACATCCAGCGACAGCAGCCAGCGACCATCCGGGCGGGGGACGCAGGTGCCGTTGGCCGTAATCAACGAAGCGTCATTGCGTGCCCAAACGTCAGTGATCGTGACTCGGTCGCCGTCGTACCGGACGCGTCCGCCGGCGATGTCCATGCGGTAGGGGATCGACGGGGGTCGGATGCTGAGCGATCGGTTAGTAACCTGGTCGACCTTGAATTGCGTGGCTAAAAGATCCAGGCCAAGCGGCTGCCCGCTTCCCGCTTGAGTGATCACGACCGTGGCGTCGTCCAAAACCCCGCTGGGCGAAAGGGCATCCCAGACAACCTGTGAAGAAGGTGGCAGTGATGAACGCAGAGAGTCGTCCATCGATAGCCCTGAGCCTCGAAACGTCAGCCGCATGGCCGAGTCCAGGCCGCCAGCGACCGGAAGGCGATACGTCCCATCGCATCGGATCAGACCGGAGTTATTGTTCGAGGCTCGGAATCCGGTCAAGGTGATCAGCGCGTCGACGACGAGCTG